>QNAT01000087.1 GCA_003641555.1 Thermotoga sp. | reverse complement strand
TCGCACCAGTCCATACACCAGTTATAGGTAACGGGATCGCGACGAAAAGAGTCAGAGCAATAAAACCATATATCTCAAATTTACGGGACATCTTTTTCCTGGTCTTCGCGTATATCTTATCCAGAGTTCTCTTTGCCCATAGCCAATGAGAGGAAAAAAATCGTTCAAGCCAATTGAGAGAATAAACAAGAATGACAGCCGGTACAATGTTAGCAGCTACACAGAAAATATATGCAATCGGAGGAGATATTTTGTAAGCAAAAATCGCTGCTGGAATTCCCCCTCTGAGTTCGGAGATGGGAGACATAGAAATGAGAGCAACTATCAAGAATTTCATCTTTATTTTAAATAAACCCTTCTATCCAGATACTTATTATAATCACTCCATAATGCCTCATCATCATCTTGTTTTTTCTTATCTTTTAAGTACTTGAACTGCCACATCTTGGAATCCAGGTTATCCACAAAGTGGAGGATCAATGCCTCCGGGATCTTTGGAAGTACAGGAGAACCCCATTCCATTTCTCCATGATGAGATAGAATCATGTGTTCGAGTTTTATGCGAGTATCATCGTTAAATCCAGGGATCTTCTCTATCATTTTCTTAACCATGTGCCATCCGATCGCCACATGTCCTAACATCTCCCCTGTATCCGTTTTTACTATACCATCCTTGAAGTCGTATTCCTCGGTCTTACCTACATCATGAAATATTGCTCCTGCGATCAGGATATCTTTATTCACCGAGGGATAGTATTTACTCATATCTTCACATATCCTGGCTACATTCAAGGTGTGTTCTAATAACCCGCCTTTATAAGCGTGATGAACGCTTATCGCTGCAGGAGCAGATTTAAATCGTTCGACGAAATCATTATCCTGAAAAAAATTATCTAAAAGCCGGCGTATGTCATCATCTTCTATCTTTTCCATTAACTTCTTAAGTTCTCTCATCATTACATTTACATCTTTCTTTGTGGTCGGAATAAACCTGCTGACATCATATTCTCCCTTGTTGAGTACAATAATAGAATCATTATGATTTGCAATCGTTATTTGCAGATTACCATTGTAAAGCGTTGCTTTCCCCTTGATTCTAATAACACTGCCAGATTTCACCTTAGCATCGTTATTGGAAGCATTGTACCAATCTATTGCTCTAATATTCCCGGTCTTATCAGCTAAATTCAAGATCAGATATTTCTTGTGCATATGTGTCTCGAAGGAATGCTTGGAGATAACCTTATATATTCCATCTATTACATCATCTTCTTGTAATTCCTCGACGAATTTCCCTTCTCCCTCCTGAATGCCAAGGGCAGATTTCATATCCTTACTCAATTGATCTTTTAACTTCATACCAATACTCCTCTCTTTATCAACCTTTCAATTCGTTTTCCAATGCTTGTTTTTGATACAATTTGTAATACAAGCCTTTTCTTTTCATGAGTTCTTCATGATTTCCTTTCTCTATTAATTTACCCTTATCCAGAACGAATATCTCATCTACCCAGGTCAGGGATGTTAATCTATGTGAAACTATTATGGTAGTTCGTTTCTCAGAAGTTGCTAACGTCCTTATACCCCTTATGATCTCCTTTTCTGTATCAGCATCTACGCTGGAAAAAATATCATCGAGTATGAGAATCTTCGGACGTTTCAATATGGCACGAGCAAGGGTAACCCTTTGCTTTTGTCCACCAGAAAGAGTTATACCTCTCTCCCCTACGAAAGTCTTGAGTCCCTCTGGAAAAGATGTGATATCTCGCCATAAACCCGCCGCCTTACTTACATCGTATATTTCTCTATCCATTGCATCATCGGCACCAAATGTTATGTTTCCCTTTAACGTATCGGAAAATAGAAAGAGGTCCTGAGGGACATACCCTAAGAATTTTCTTAAGGTACCGAGTTTTATATCCCTAACATCGATTGAATCGATATAGATACTCCCTCTATCGGGTTCTATAAGGCGAGGAATTAGCTTAACGAGGGTAGACTTTCCACTACCAGTTTGTCCAACGATAGCAACAGCAGAACCTGCTTCTATCTTCAACGTGATATCGAATAATGCATGCCTTACATTACGTTTATAAGAGAAACTTAAGGATTTTATTTCGATCTTACCTTTTATATCCTTCACATCAAGTGCATTTTCCTCATCCTTTACCAGAGGTTCAACATCCAGAACCTCCAGTAATCTTGATGCAGATGCTGCTCCGCGTTGAAATAGATTTATCACCCATCCCAATGCTATCATGGGCCATATTACCATCAACAGGTATCCAATAAACGCTACCAGGGAACCAAGAGATAATCCACTTTTTATTACCATATAACCACCGTATACAATCACCAATGCAACTACCCCGCCTTCTAAAATGCGTACGATGGGTTCTATAAGAGAAGAGATCATCGCCAGCCGCATGTTAGTTTTGTAATATCCATCGTTTATTTCCTGAAACTCCTTTATTTGTGCCTCTTCCTGAACATATGCCTTGATAACTCGCATTCCATCTACATTCTCTCTGACTTTTGCAGACATATCTGAAAAAATAGACTGAGCTTTATTGAATAACCTATGGATTATCTTACCTCCTACATATATGGTAACACTTATAAGAGGCAATGGAATCAAAATCATCAGTGCTAACCGAGCATCGAGATGAAACATAGCAAATATCGATAGACTCCCCATAACTATCATATCGGTAGATATGAGAATACCTTGCCCTGCAACCATTCTAACTGCCTGAATATCATTCGTCAATTTTGCCATTAGATCTCCCGTTCTTACATTTGCGAAGTATTCAGAATCCAGTTTGAGAAGATGGGAATAGAGTGTATCTCTTAAATCCGTTTCAACATGCCGGGAAGTCCCTATTATATTTATTCTCCATATTATCCTGAACGTTATCATAGAAGCCGATATTATAACTATGATAAGGGGATACATATATATCTCTTGCAGAGCTTTGCCTGCTTTCAATCCATCTATATAATTTTTTAAAAGGAGGGGGATAAACATTTGCAGTACATCTACTGTGATCAGCGAAACCAGACCTATTATGTAACGCCATTTGTAACGCAAGATATGCGGTAATATGATCTTTAGCGAACGCAGTCCCTTTGTTTTTTTCTTCATAAAGATATTATACTACATATCATATTCGTATAAGGTATAATAAATTGATCCAGAGCATCCATGGAATTGATCCACCATGGTCATTGGGGCTCTGACTTTAAGTCAGCATTGCGAAATTTGCGTTAAGGAATTTTTGGAAAGAGAAAAAAGAAAAAGGAGAGGAAATGTGGTATCATATAAAATATGGGAAATGCAAAGACTACAGTGATTATATTAGTTATAATTATATCCTTTTTGTTCCTTGTATCCTGCGAAAAGGGAAAAGATGATGTGACTCCCCCAACTGTATCGTTACTTCTAACTCCTCTTCCAGCAACCTCGACTTTGACAATTGTCTTTGAATGGAAGGGAGAGGATGATACTACTCCATCCACTGATTTAAAATACTATTTTTCTATTTCAAAAGAAGAAAAGGGGAAAGAAGAAACTGTATATTCTGCTACGGATTCCTCGGCAACATCGGTAATCTATACTGTAAAATCAGATGGGAATTACCATTTTGAACTATCAGCGAAGGATTTGAAGGGGAATATTTCCAATCCTGTAAAATATGATTTCAACGTTGATACTACTCCTCCATCATCTCCTAAAAGTCTCAGCATAACTTATGATAAAGAAGATATAAAAGTGGAGTGGAAATCTGTGCCTGATAAAGATGTAGATCATTATAAAGTTTACAGGGCTATTGATAAAGGAGATTTTGAATATATAGGATACACATCGGATACGCACTTTGAAGATCCACCCAGTACGGGTCACATATTTGCCTACAAGATATCGGCAGTCGATAATGTGGGTAATGAAAGCAATGCTTCAAAGCAAATAGTGAAGGATCTCGTAGATACCTTACCTCCACAGATTTTAAAAGCAGATATCCCTGAATTTACGAATAAAACTGCTGTAGATGTAAGTTTGAATATCACAGATAACATAGATAAAGATGAGAATGTAAGTGTTTCCTACAAATTAGATAACGGAAAGATTTACACTATATATTTGAAACACGTTTACCTTCAACACCTCTCTGAGGGTAAACATACAGTAAAAATCTGGTTAAAGGACTCCTCTGGTAACATTTCTCCTCCTCGCGAATATCAATTTATGGTAGACACGGAAAGACCTTCAACGGTTAAAAATTTATCTGCTGTTTACAATGCAAATGAAGAAAGTGTTATGTTAACATGGAATAAAGCAAACGATAATGGTTCAGGATTGAAGGGATACAACATATATGGGAAAGTAGTTGGTGAAAAGGAATGGCAGAAGTTCAATACTTCTCTTGTGAGTGCCACATATTTCAAAGTATCGAATATCGGTAATGGAGAAGTTTATCAATTCGCAGTCACGAGTATGGATGAGGCCGGAAATGAGGGGAAGAAGTCTTCTCCTTCTCTCATGTTTGGGGGTAATTTGGAATCGATAAGAGAGCACAATGTAAAGAATATAAGTGGGAATGCGGAATTTTCGGATACATCTTTCCCCTATAGGATAATGAACATTATAAATCTTAATGAAGGGCAGTTTCTTCAAGTGGATCCAGGCATTCATATCATATTTGAAAAAGGAGCAAAGATAGTACTGAGAGGGGGTATGCTAAAGATAGGATTATTAGAAGGGCTGGATACGATCGAGATTGAGGGTGAGGATGGTTCTGCCGTGATCTATGCAGATGAGGACTCTGCTTTATGGTTTAAGAATGTTAGATTTTCTTCAAGCAGCCTGGTTATAAATAACAGCAAATGTATCCTTAATAATGTGAGAGTTATCAACGGTAACATCGATATGAATGATAATAAGAGTATTTTTCTGGAATCAATATATATGTATGCAGGAAGTTTATCTATATCTAATTGTCAGAATGTAGAGATAAAAGATGGAACCATTTCATCTGTTTTATCCAAAGGAATGATCATTTCACGTTCTAACGTTGGTATAGAAGATTTGAAGATCGAAAATACAAAAGAAGGAATAAGCGTAAAAGATCTGAGCAAAGTTAAAATGACTGATATAAAGGTTAAAAACGTGGAGAATTTCGCAAGAGTTTCTACGTTTTCCTCCTTTTCTATAACTAATGGAATATTTCAAATAAGTGGGAATGGTCTTTTAGTTAACGGCACTTCTAAGGTACGATTAAAGGATATACAACTAAATGGTGGTATAACTGCTATAGATGCGAAAGAGAATTCTACAGTTACATTGTTAAACACATCGATATCTTCTTTTTCTCTTGGATTATCCATCAATGATTCAAATCTAACACTTAACGATGTAGACATAACGGATTCCGAAACTGCTATCAGGTTGAGAAATAGTTATACTTCACTAAAAGATGTAAAACTGATCGGCAACACGACAGCTGTAGATACCGATGATGCCTCTACTCTATTAGAAGAAAAGAATAAGATCTCTTGCCTCAGCAATGAAAAAGACCTGGTAAATAGTGAATGAGTTTGATATACGTTAAGAAAATTTACCTCTCACCTTATTGAAAATACCATTAGAACGGAAATTTACACTTATTCCTGCCTCTTTAGCATATCTTTCCAGTAATTCACGTTCAGTCGGAGTTAGCTTTGTTGGTATTCGAATATCCAGCTTAACATATTGATCTCCAATGCGACCAGTTCTTTCATTTTTTATACCTTTATTTTTAAGTCTAAACGTTTCACTACTTTGGGTACCTGGCGGGACCTTCAACTTTACAGTACCGTAAAGTGTTTCAACCGGGATATCTGCTCCCAAAACAGCCTGCACAAAATCTATATCTTTTCTGAGATAAATATTGTTACCCTGCCTTTTGAAGTAAGGATGTTCTTTAACATGAACTATTATGTAGAGGTCTCCATTCCTT
>QNAT01000086.1 GCA_003641555.1 Thermotoga sp. | reverse complement strand
TTAAAGTCAAAAGCTAAACAGGACACTTTGTCTTTTGTGGATCAATTTCATTTCACAGTATACACTCCCATAACCGTAGGGAGATGACTTTAACCTCTCTGCCCATTGGGATGCAGTCCCATAGTCATTTGTCTTTGGCGAAATGGACGGAGTCATTGAAAACCAGTCCCTACGAGAACATGACCAAAATCCCGACACTATACTATATTTTTATCTATTGTTTTCTCTGTGGCTGACCCGACTATTTCTCTTTTATTCGTAGTCATTCGGGTTAGTTCGTGGCTAATGAAAATTTCGTGATGCAATTCGCCCTATTGACAAAAAGCAGCAAAGTAGTAGAATTTTATTGACAAATAGACGAGAAAGGAGATCCAAAAATGCAAAAAGACTATAACCTCAAAGATTTTGGTATCACAAATGTCAAAAATGTTTATCATAACCTTACCAGAACAGAACTTGCAGAAAAATCTGCCAAAAACAAGGAGGGTTTTTTTACAAACTCGGGTGCATTTAATGTTCTCACCGGAGAGAATACAGGGCGTTCCCCAAAAGACAGGTTTATCGTTGATCAAGCCTCCATTCACGACAAAGTAGATTGGAACGACATCAATATGCCTACCTCAAAGGAAGTTTTTAACAGGATCTACATCAGAGCAACTTCCTATCTCTATGGGAAAGATGTATTTATCTTTGATGGTTTTGCAGGACATGACCTGAGGTATGCACTTTCACTTAGAGTAATTACAGATCTTGCATCAACAGCACTTCTATCTGAAAATGTGTTTGTTTCTGGTAGAGGAAGGGATCCTTCTATTTGGGATAACCCAGATCTCACTATCATAGCTGTCCCTTCTTGTAAAGCTGTGCCAGAAATTGATGGTGTACACTCAAATGTAGCTATAATATTTAATTTAGAAAAGAAAATAGCCATTGTAATGGGAAGCAGATACGGTGGAGAAGTTAAGAAAGTAGTTTTCTCAGTGATGAACTTTCTTTTGCCAGAGAAAAACGTATTTCCTATGCACTGCTCAGCAAATACAGGTAAAGACAATAAAACAGCCCTTTTCTTCGGACTCTCAGGAACAGGCAAAACGACACTTTCTACCGATCCAGAAAGGATTTTAATAGGAGATGATGAGCATGGCTGGAGTGACCATGGGATTTTTAATATCGAAGGTGGATGTTATGCAAAAGTAATTGGAATTACGCCAGACAATGCTCCCGAAATATACAATGCGATAAAATTCGGCGTGATAATGGAAAATGTGGATGTAAATGAAAATAGGGAACCAGATTTTTCAAGTAAGAAATATACAGAAAATACAAGGGCTGCAATTCCGCTTGCTTATATCCCAAATGCAAAACTCGACGCAGTAGGCTCACCCCCTTCTACGATCTTCTTCCTTTCAGCAGATGCCTTTGGTGTTTTGCCACCGATATCCAGGCTAACAAAAGAACAGGCGATGTATTATTTCATAAGTGGGTATACAGCAAAAGTGGCAGGCACCGAAACAGGAGTAGTTGAACCTATTCCCACATTCTCCGCTTGTTTTGGCGCACCTTTTATGATGAGACATCCGGTAGAATATGCTAAAATGCTCGGGGAGAAAATTGAGAAATACAATACGGATGTTTATCTTATAAATACAGGCTGGAGTGGGGGTCCATTTGGTATTGGCTCACGAATAAAGCTTCGCTATACAAGACAAATGATAAGAGCTGCTTTAAATGGGCGGTTAAAAAATGTACATTTTATTAAGGAACCATACCTTAACTTGTCCATTCCAGAAGGGATACCAGGATCAGATGTACCAAAAGATATTTTATTTCCTGATAAAGTATGGAATGGGAAATCAACATATGAGGAAGTTGCAAAAAAACTTTCGAAAGAACTCGGAAAGAATTTTGAGAAATTCGCAGACCGCGTGCCTGAAGAAATTTACAATGTCGGGCCAAAATAAGTAAAATTGGGGTCAGATACTGTTCAAAAGTTGGTGTGACAAAGGCATCGAACGTTTTTATCCAGCCATATTAATTGTGGATAATGTACAATTTGCGTTATCATAAAGCCTTGTTGAGTAACTCGAGGGAGGTATTAGCGAGGAAGTAAAAGATGAATGTAACATATAAAGTAATAATTTATTTTCTCATTACAGCAATCGGGCTTGTTTCCAGAAAGATTGGATTTTTGTGTATGTATAGTGTAAGACAAAGTATCTTATTTTTTGAAACGATCGTATTATAACATTCTGTTTTTAAATACCCCTATTATGTTCATTTCCTTTGTCTTGATACAAATCAAACAAACCAGAGAAAAGACCAAGGCGGTTGTGTCAAGTATTTTCTGTAACTCTTAAATCCCAGATAGAAACCAAAAAGAGGATAAACCCATAAAGTTTGTCTGCACTTTTTCAAAAATTCAGTAAAACTTCGAAATCATCTCAGCAAATATTCATTATTTTTGACAAAATCGACAAATTCCCAAACGTTATTCCTTTCCCTTCTCAAAAGGGCCTTTAACTCAATACTTCACTCCTCCTGCAGTAAGACCTTTTATGAAGAATCTTTGCATAAAAAGGAAGGCAATTATCAATGGTAGCGTTGCGAGGATCATGCCAGCGGCGGTGTATTTGAAGTTCGTTTGGAATGTGCTGTTCAAATACATCAAAGCAACAGCCAAAGGATATTTTTGGGAATCACTCAAAACGATCAATGGCCATAAGAAAATGTCCCACCACGTTATGGCTTGAAGGATGGCAAATGCCGATATAGTGGGAGATATCAGCGGTGTCATAATGCGAAGCCATATGTAAAATTCGCCTGCCCCATCTATTCGAGCGGCATCCTCAAAATCCTTTGGTATTCCAAGATAGGCTTGTCTGAACAAAAAAATGCCAAACGCACTGACTGCCAGTGGTAAGATAACTCCTGTGTAAGTGTTGAGCAGGTGCATATTTCTGAGCGTTAGGTAATTGACTATCAAACCTCCTTGAAATGGGAGCATAAGTGGCAACAAGATGAGAAAGAAAACGATCTTCTTCCCATAGAAATTGAATCGAGCTAATGGATATGCCGCCATGGCTGCCAGAAAAACATTCACCACCACACCTACAGAGGTTAGAAGTATCGAATTGAGATAGTATCTTACAAGTCCAAGCTGATTCCATACAACCGTGTAATTTTTGAACGTGGCAGGATTGGGTATTATATCTGGTGGAAACTTGTACACATTTGAAGAAACTTCTAAAGAAGTCTTCAGCGTCCAGTAATATGGGAAAGTAGTTATGATGGCAAAAAATATCATCAATGTCATAACGGATACGTAATTGGTTTTTTTGCGCTTATCCATAATAACTCTGTACCCCTCCTTCTTTAAAGAACTTTAGGTTCATCATTGTGGCAACTATAAGAACAAGGCTTAAGATTACAGCCAGAGCCGAAGAATACCCGAACTTTAAGTTTTCAAATGCCTTTTCATATATCAGCACTCCCATTGTTTCTGTAGAATGATATGGCCCTCCACCTGTCATAACGTATATTTCTGTGAAAACGTTCAGAGCAGCTATTGTAGAAACTACAGAACAAAACATCGCGTAGGGCTTTAAAAGGGGCAATGTGATCTTCCAGAACACCTGTGCAGGTTTGGCACCATCGATCATAGCTGCTTCTATTAGATTAAATGGTATACTTTGCAAGCCAGCGAGATATATCATCATGTAATACCCCAGACCTTTCCACATGGTAACGAACATAATGGAAAAGAGGGCTATTTTAGGATCCGTAAGCCATCCAATGGGCTGGGATGTGAAATGTAATCCCATCAAAATGTAATTAAGAATTCCCTTTTGAGCGAACATCCAATTCCAGGAAAGTGCAACAACAGTCATAGAAGTTATGACCGGAATGAAGTAAAGAGTTCTGAAAACGTTTATTCCCTTCATTTGACGATTAACTAAAATCGCCATAATGATCGATAAGAGTTGCAGAGGAGGAACGACCAAAAGATACAAAAAACTATTCTTCATGGCATTCAAAAATTGCCAGTTGCCGAATACTTTAGCATAATTAGAAAAGCCAACCATCTTCATCGGGTTTATAAAATCGTATCTGAAAAAAGATAAGACCACACCCAATATCATGGGATAATAAGTGAAAATCCCTAATATAATTGCGGGAATTGCCAGAAAAATGTAAGCTATGATCGTCTGTTTTATCCTTAACCCGCGATGAAAATTTTTAGCCAAGATATCTTCTCCTTTTCTAAAAACATTATACTAAAAATAAATAAAAGATCATTTTCCAGATAGAGCCTTGTTCCAAACAGCAGCTGCATCGTCAAGTGCTTTTTGAGGAGTTTTTACACCAAGGAACGCGGCTGAGACGGCATCATTCAAAGCCTGGAATAATTCATGAGGATTTGGGATTCTGTAAATTACGTATGTAACGTGGCTTAGTTCTTTGGCTGCTGTTACTCTTATTTTTGTAGGAAGAGTCCCATCGAGTTTGCTGAAGAACGGATCCTTTAGAGCAGATGCTCGTGTTGGGAATATAGTAACCATTTTATCAAATGCTATTTCATTTTCGGCGTTAGTTACATAGGCAGCAAAATTGGCAGCCACCTCTGGATACTTACTTCCTTTCACTATAACAAGGTCTTGAATTGCGGCTCCAAAAGTTTTAGAAGGACCCAGTGGAACTGGTGCAACATCGGAAACCTTGTAAATATCCGGGCTATTCCACTTCACTCTATCTGCGAATTGTGGACCAGTTATGAGCATTGCAAGTTGTCCAGAACCGTACAGCTCAGTCGATTTTGTCCATGCACCTTTTCCAAGTACCTCTTTCGGAAGGTATCCGAGCTTGTAAAGCGCTGCCCACTTAGTCAAAACGTGTACGTATTCTGGTCCATTGAATATAGCCCTCTTTCCATCTTTAGAAAGGAGTGGGTAATCGCCAAAAAAGGAAGGAGGAGTCGATGATTGAAGTATAGTAGGCATCATACCGTAGATCCCTGTCTTTTCTTTAATTATTATTGAGTCTATTATTGCTTCGTCCCAGGTTTTTGGAGGTTGATTAGGATCGAGTCCGGCCTTGTCAAAAATCTTTTTGTTGTAGAAAGTCACATCCGGTGCCACGTACCAGGGTAAAGAGTAATACTTTCCATCGATCGAAGTTGCCTTGAGCATAGTTAAGAAGTAATCACTCAGCACATCCTGGGGGAGAAGATTGTTGAGCGGTAAAAGAGCCCCGCGTCTTGCAAAATCAAGAGTCCAATCTGCGTTCAAGTTGACCACATCTGGAACCTTTCCAGACGCAATTGCACCCAGAAGTTTTTGCTGCTCAACGTTCCAGGGTATGTCTTCCCATATAACTTTCACATCGGGATGCAGTTTCTCATAGCCATTTACAAGACTGGTTATGTAGTTCGTGAATTTCGGTTTCAAGGACATTGTCCAAAACGTTATAGTTGTTGTGGCAAATACCATACTTGACAAGAGAACAACAGTTAACAACAATATCATAACACTCGAAAACTTTCTCACATCACTAAATTTCTTCATGCAAAACACACCTCCTGAATTTAAGTTGGATTACACAAAATCCGAGTTCATACCTCGAGATAAATCTTGCCCTTGTACCTTGTCTATCACCTCCTACATGCTAAAATGTGAGGTCTTTCAAGATCTGCAAAGCATTAATCTATGCGATCCTTAGATATTCCCTCTATTTTGAAAGACCATATCAAATGCCCAAATGGAATAATTAAAATCCACTCAAGAATTCCTTTACTCTTCTGAAAATGGCTGCGATTGAAACCGGAGTCATAGAATAAGTAATGGCATAGTTCCTGTCTTCAAAGAATTTTTTATCGTACGGATCGTGGGAAATCACATAAATGGTATTTTGAGGAAGCGATTTATGGAATTTCAAAAGATTTTCATTTTTGAATGTGTCCACTATGATATCGATTATCAAAGCATCTCCCGGTAAATCTACTTTCTTAGGTTTTTTCATATCATATCT
>QNAT01000085.1 GCA_003641555.1 Thermotoga sp. | reverse complement strand
CCACTATTATGTTTATTTCTTTTGTCTTGATACAAGTCAAAAGAACCAAAGAAAAAGTCAAAACCTCAATGGGACAATTTCTTTTCATACTATACATACTCGTAACCGTAGGGATATGATTTTCCCTAAATCCCAGTTAGATATGGAAATATAGTGTAACTTCTCTTTATTCACTGCCTGTTTTCTACTTTATCTCTTTCACCCAATGGGTGAAAGAGATATCGCTCGTTATAAATATAATGTATCTAACCCAAAAAAGAAAAAGAGGGTTTTTCTCATGGAGATCATACACCTGAAGAGGCCAAAGGAGGAAGGTCTCCCTGGCATTTCGTCCTGCAGGGAGGGCACTTGCATTTCTCAAACCTGCCTGTGCGGTTATAAGAGAAGAGGAATGGAAATCGTTGTTAAATGAAGAAGGGAAAGGAATAACGCCTTGAAATTTGCCAATTTTGTAAAAAAATAGTGAATATTTGCTGAGATGATTTCGAAGTTTATGGGTTTATCCTCTTTTTGGCTTCTAACCGGGATTTTGGGTAATGAAAAGAGACAAAGTTATCGATTATAATGTGATATAATTAAGAAATCAAAAGTTGACAAAGGTCAGGTATACCCTTATAATAATTAAACAACTTACTTAACTAAGGGGTGGATTGATGCTCAACATTCGTTCCTCATATGTGAAGACAAAGGAGATTCTGTACACTCTAATACATAGATATCAACCTGTTGCCCGAAGTGATCTTGCCGATATTTCTGGATTAACAAGGGCATCTGTTTCCAATATAGTAAAAGAATTCTTACAACTCGGCCTCGTCCAGGAAAGTGATAAAAAAGGGGTGGGTATTGGCAGAAAAAAGGTATTATTAAAGATTAATCCCAAAAGCATTCACGTGATCGGAGTTGATATAGGCCGTAGAAACATCGTAGCTACTGTTTATAACGCTGGGGGTAAGATATTGAGGACCGAAAGGCTCTTTTCTCCCAGTATAAAGACTTTGCATGAAAGTGTAGAAGATGTGAAGAGGATTTTGAGCAGGATACTAACCTGGACACATTCGAAAGAGATTCATATCGATGCTATAGGAATCGGTATTCCTGGTCCGGTTGATCCTGAAAAAGGCATTGTACATTCAGCTCATTTTCGGGGAAATGAGATCGTTAATTTGAAGGAATCGATAGAAATTTCGTGTAAAATTCCTACATTTGTGGAAAAAGATGTTAATGCGGCGGCATTAGGTGAACAATGGTTTGGTGATGGCAAAAAGCACGATTCTTTTGTTTATTTATTAGTAGTAGAAGGGATAGGAGCAGGTATGATCATAGATGGACATCTTTATCGAGGAGTCCATGATCTTGCTGGAAAGGTAGGGAGATTCGTATTTCCAGCGATCGAAGAGAACGGGAAAAGAATCTTTATATTTGAGGAATTTGGCAGCGAGATCTCGGCTCTCAAATTTGCTGAAGAAAATGCCATAAAGAGTAAAAATGGTTATTTGTACACCACTATGCAAAAAAGGCAACTGAGTATCGGTGATCTAATCGATGGATTTAGAGAAAAAGACCCTGCAGCTATCGAAGCGGTGGATTCAATGGCATATTATACAGCGATAACAGTAGCAAATTTGGTATTCTTTGCAGATCCCGATCTGATCGTAATAGGCGGAGACTTTGCAGGCATAAGCCCACGTTTTATACAGCAAGTTCGTGAAGAAGTTGAAACTATTCTGAATGGACATCCTTTACCTGAACTGAGAGCATCTCCTATTCATGATATATCCATCTCCCTTGGCGCTGCTACGAGGGCAATCTCAGAAGTGGCATCGAAGAAATTGAGTTAAGTGGTCATGCCGCAGTAATAACCATTGGAATACATTGAGAAGGCATTAAAATCTTTGTAACTATTCAGCCACAAATTAACACGGGTGGAAATGCAATTAGTTTAAGGACTTTGTCAACTCACCAAACTCAATATAAGACTATCGAATTGGACCACAAGACTCACGAACTATCAGTTCAGGCAGCAGGATAATCTGTCTTTCACTCAATTTTTCTCCTCTTATTAATTGAACCAACATTTGGCAGAGAAGGACTCCTATCTTATATATCGGCTGTCTAATGGTAGTCAAAGGAGGGTGACAGTTATTAGCCATTTGAACATCATCAAAACCAACGATACTGATATCACGCCCAATTATTAATCCCTCTTCTTGAGCTGCTTTCATTGCTCCGAAAGCCATCAAATCGCTTGATATCATGACAGCAGTAGGTGGAGGATCGACATTCAAAAGTTTTTTCATAGATCGATAGCCTCCAGTCTGAGTAGTTTTCCCTTCTATAACCAATGCAGGATCGAATTTCAATCCCCTTTCTTTCAGAGCAAACCGATAACCTTTAAGGCGATGCTCGGAGCAAAACAACTCAGAGGGTAATCCAATGAAGCCGATCCGGGTATGACCTAAATCAAGTAAGTAATGCATTCCCTGGTACACCCCTGCCTCTCCATCTACATCAACGTATGGAAAATCCAATCCCACATTGGAACGACCAAAAGCAACAAAAGGTATATTCTCACTCAAAAGATAAGCAATTCGTTTATCGTTTCTTTTAGTACAAGTGATGATACAGCCGTCCACCATTTTTCCTTTGACCACTCTTTTGTAGGGGGTCATCTCTTCTTCCTCAGAAGAAGATGCAGAAAGCAAGATGTCGAAGTTGTAGCGTTTGCTTTCATCAACAATGCTTGCTAAAAGATCCGAAAGATAAGATGGCTCATCCATACTGCGCTCAATCGCAGGTAAAACCAAACTGATCGTACCAGTTCTGCGACTACGTAAACTTCTTGCTACCGAATTAGGCTGGTAATCGAATTCTTTGATAGCTTTTAAAACACGGTCTTTTGTCTCATTTCTAACGGCGGCAGTATTATTGATCACATGAGAAACAGTACCTATAGAGACTCCTGCTCGCTTCGCTACATCCTTGATCGTGGCCATATTAGCCTCACCTCATATTTGCGATTTATCTTTAAAACCTTTCAAAATCATAACATTATCCACATGAGATGTCAATTACCAAAATGGTCTTGACATGCTCCAAAGAACCGTGCTATAATTTTTGAAACGTTTTAATAAAACGTTTCAATTTCTGTTCAGCCAGAAAGGGGGTGAGAAAAAGGAATAAACAGGACATCTGGATAAATGAGGTTATACAATGACGATCGGAAGATCGTAAAATCAAATGAGGAGGTAGATTGTAGTGAAGAAAAACTTGACGTTCGTGGTATTGCTTGTTGTGGCAGTATTTTTGTTGAGCTGTGTGAGTGTTTACGCTGTAAAGATCTCCCTTATGATGTGGGGAGGCGCAGTAGAAGAAAAAGAGGTAAGAGGTTATATCGCAGCATTCAACCAGGAATATCCTGATATACAGGTTGAGATAATCCGTCCTGCAGATTACTGGCCAAAACTGATGAGCATGATGGCAGCGGGTACACCTCCAGATGTATTTTACATGGGATTCCCAGAATTCGTTAAGTACCATGCAATGGGGACTTTGTTGGATCTCCAATCCTATGTGAATGCCGATCCAACCTTTAACGAAAAGGATTTCTTCCCTGGATTGTTGAGTGCATTCGAAGACTTGAGAACAGGTCATCTCTATGGGGTTGCCAAAGATTGGAGCACATATGTCGTATACTACAACAAAGATATGTTCAAGGAGGCTGGATTACCAACTCCAAATGAGATGTTTGGTAACGGCAAATGGAGTTGGAAAGATTTTCTGAATGTTGCCCAAAAACTTACCAAAAATGGTGTTTATGGGGTTGCTTTAGATGCTGGAAGATGGAAGATCTTTCCACCTCAGGCAGGAGCAAATTGGGTTCAGGGAATAAACAAAGTCGTCGTAGATACCCCTGAATTTGCTGAAGGAATCCAGTTCAACGCAGACCTCTGGCTGAAGTATCATGTGGCTCCCAATATGTCAGAGCAGGCAGAGATGAGCCCTTCTGATAGATTTGCCAACCAAAAGGCTGCGATGTACATCTGTGGGAGATGGAAAGCTATGTCATATAAGGATCTGAATTTCGACTGGGATATCGCTCCTCTTCCCTATGATAAGAAGATGTACACATGGGTAGATCTGGTAGCCTACTGTGTTGCCAAAGATTCCAGACATCCCGATGCCGCATGGAAGTTAGTAAGATTCTTAACAGGGGTTGAAGGGCAAAAGTTAATGGCTGCGGCTGGTCATGCCATTCCTTCGAGGAGATCTGTCGCCTATTCTCCTTCATTTACCAACGTGCTATCCGATCGAGGAATTCACAATACCGTACACTTGATGCCCTATTACCAGAGAATGCTTGTGTTCAACCACTGGGGAGAAGTGTGGACGGCAATAAATAGAGCTTTAGAGTCAGTATGGATGGGCCAAAAGACTGCCGCAGGAGCACTTGAAGGAGCGCAAAAAGAAATAGATCAAATAATGACAGAAAAATAATGTAATTTGTAAGGGGGGGCATACTATAATGCCCTCCTTTTTTTATTCTTCAACTAATCCGATAAAAGGAAGAGGTCGATATGAAGAGTCGAAGATTATCGTATAAATATCAACAATGGTTGTGGGGTTATCTCTTCGTCTTTCCAGCGATGTTCGGTTTTTTCTTTTTCATGGCGTATCCAATGATAATGGGAGCGCTGCTCAGCTTTTCAAAGTGGAGCGGACTTGGAACTCCGGAGTGGAATGGCATTGCAAATTGGGTAAGAATGTTTCATGATCATCATTTCTTCAAGGCGGTGTGGAATACCATCTATTATACAATTGGAATTTTGGTTACAGGAGTTCCATTGGCACTACTTCTTGCCATGCTCTTGAATCAAAAATTCCTGAAAGGACGTAATTTCTTTAGAGCAATATATTACCTTCCTGTGATCAGTATGATGGTAGCTGTTTCTATGTTGTGGAAGTGGTTGTTGAGCCCAAATCACGGACTCGTTAACTACTTTCTTGGTCTTGTGGGTATACCAAAAGTAAATTGGCTTCTCGACCCCCATTGGGCTATGCCCGGGCTTATACTAATGAGTATCTGGAAAGGGACAGGGTTTAATATGGTTATATTTCTGGCTGGCCTTCAGAATATCCCAAAGATGTATTACGAAGCAGCAGAGATCGATGGAGCAAATAAGTGGCACAAATTCAGATACGTTACATTACCCCTTCTTTCACCTACCACGTATTTTATTGTTATAACTACGATGATTCATTCATTTCAGATATTCCAACAAGCATATATACTAACCGAAGGTGGTCCAAAAGAAGCAACGACAACGATCGTCTACTACGTATACAAAAATGCCTTCAATTGGTTTCGTATGGGATATGCCTGTTCGCAAGCTATGCTATTGTTGATCATTCTGATCCTGGCAACTCTTTTCCAGCAGTGGCTTCAAAAGAGGTGGGTTTTCTATGGTTAACAAGTCGATATCTCGTAATAAAAAGAATGTGATCTGGATAATCATCACTTATATCCTGGTTATAGTCGGTGCCGGTGGCATGCTTATGCCATTTTTATGGATGATATCCACATCTCTTAAAGATATCAACCATATTTTTGTCATCCCTCCCCAATGGATACCAAAGCCCATTCACTGGGAAAACTACAAGAGGGTATTTGAACTTCTCAATTTTGGAAGATATTACTTGAATACTATATTAGTAACGGCAGGAAGGATGTTTGGCATTTTCTTTACCTGTACGATGGCAGGTTATGCATTCGCCAGATTGAAATTCCCTGGGAGAGATATTCTGTTTTTCATATTGCTTAGCTCCTTGATGATACCCTTTGAGGTTCTTATGGTCCCTACCTTTATGCTAATGAAGAATCTACACTGGATCAATACCTACCAGGCTCTTATAGTTCCTCAAGCACTTGGAGCATTTGGAGGGGCTTTTAATGTATTTTTGATGAGACAATTCTTCCTTACAATACCCAAAGAATTGGAAGAGGCAGCCATCATAGAAGGAGCAAGCCCATTCAGAATATTCTGGAGCATAATGCTGCCATTGGTAAAGCCAGCACTCGCAGCTCTGATAATATTCGCTTTTGGAGCTGCCTGGAACGATTTTACTTAT
>QNAT01000084.1 GCA_003641555.1 Thermotoga sp. | reverse complement strand
CTCTCAAATCTTTACTCCGCTACAGGAGATAAAGATATACCGCCTACTGCATCAATGGTGGCAAACGCTATTATAAGATGTCAGAGCACTATGGGGCCGTTCAGTGATTATTTTCCCACCAGGCTTGATAAGGGTGAATGGCATGGTTGGGGTAGTAGACAGATGCAGGCACTGGCAGTTGCTGGAAGGGTATTTAGCCATCCCGAATGGATAAGAGCAGCTGAAAGATGTGCATTGAACTTCGCATCATTTCTCATCCCTGGATTTGGCCCGATCTACTCGTTTAATCCCTCCGTGATAAGTTACCCTAAAATAGCTTATGCTATGGAACCTCTCGTCAGTGGATATACCGAACTTTATAGAGCTACCAATGATAAAGGATATGCTATTTTAGCTGCGATATCTGCTTCCTGGTTTCCTGGAAATAACGAACTGAAAGAACCAATGTATGATTTGAAGACGGGAAGAGGATACGATGGCCTGGAGAAGGATTATATAAACAAAGATTCCGGGACTGAATCTACAGTATGCTCACTCATCGCATTGGCAGATATATTGGAATTACCTGAAGAATATAGTAATTATCTCAAACTCAGATCGATCGAAGCCTTTACACCAATAGTGTTGGAAGCCGAGCTTATGAATCCTGGCTTGGGTGAATTAAACGCTGAAGTATCTGGCAGTGCAGGTGGAAAGGCCATGGCTTCGCTAAGCGATGATGAACTTTTGAAGCAAAAACTCGTACTCAAGAAAGGTGATTATAGTGTATATTGCATATTTGATGGTAGCAGGGCAGATGGCCATTTATATTATCTCCTGCATCATAACAAAGGCAACGTGGAAGTAAGAGACGAGAAGAAGCATATGGTAAAATTGCCGAGCATATCGATAGATAAAGATGGCAAATACACTTTCGTTATCAAATATAGGGGCAGAGGAGAGGTCTCAATAGATCAGGTTCTGGTGGTTCCGAATACTACCTGGCGTATATTTAGAATGGATAAAATCGGAATAGCACTCATTTATGGAAATGATGTAGATCTATCAGCTTTTACTTCTGGTAATATCGAAACCTTATGGAAGAGGAATAAGGTTACCATAAAGAGGTTTATCCTGAATCCAAATCTTGTTGAACAAGCCAAAGAGCGGAAAGAAATCGTGATGAAAAAGGCTGTTACCTTTGAAGAAACAAAAGATTTTACCATCTTAGATATTTCATCTTTCTTCAACAACGATGGCATTGCATCTTTTAAACATCCTCGATATGGCAATTTTGATAATCATTCTGGAATATATGGTGCTACTTATCCTCTGGAAGAATTGCAGAATTATATGAACGAAAATGGAAGATTAGAGGTAGATGATATACCATTCGTACTCAAAGGGTTAGAAGGACACATGAAGAATAACACAGCATTACAGGGGGAAAAGATATATCTTCCTGAAGGAAGGTATTCTTACATCTACTTCCTGGGCTCTTCTGAGCATGGGTCTTTTAGAGCGCCCGTAACATTCGAATATTCGGATGGTTCAAGGCAGACCGATGATTCAGGATTTTCAGATTGGTGTCAAGGACCGCAGTTAGGAGAGAAAATAGCCTGCAAGATGCCTTACAGGTATGATTCTAATGGAAGCAGACAATCTATAACTTGTTATCTCTTCATGCAAACTCTGAAATTAGCGCCGAAAAAGGAACTGATAACCATCTTGCTACCGAGAAAGAATACGATGCATATATTTGCTATAACATTGAGGAAAAGTGTTGAAGGTAAGCGCTTACATATAGGGGGGAATAGATGACAGAATGAAGAAGATCACTATAAATGAAGTGGCAAAAGTGGCAAATGTCTCAATTGCAACGGTATCAAGGGTGATAAACGGCGATCCAAAGGTTCTGGATAGTACGAGGAAGAAGGTACTAAAGGTCGTTCAAGAATTGGGTTATTCTTCAGAACCTTATGCGAAAAGGTTGGCTCTAAAAAAAGATTTAAGAATCGGAGTAGTGGTTAGCAGCAGAATAAAAGGGTTAATAGAAGATTCTACCGATGAATTCTACAACGTTATACTCCGTAGCATTTATAAACACAAGAATAGAGAAAGATGCAAAATAGAAGAGTGCTTACCCGAAGACCTTCCCACCAAAGAATTCGACGGAATCATCATACTCGGCAGCGAATTGAAAAGAAATGTTCTGAAAGATATCCTTTCTTCGGGTGAACCTGTGGTTCTGGTCGATCATTACGAACCTGGCTTAGACATCGACAGCATAGTTACTGACGGATACGGAGGTGCTATTAAAGCAGTTAATTACCTCTTGATGAAAGGTATGAAGAGAATTGTTCACATACATGGCCCTTTAGAGAGATTTGGATTCAAAAATCGTTTCGATGGCTATATCGCCGCTATGGAAAAGGCTGGATATATACCTAAGGCATATGAGGCCAACGATGTGATAGGAGATATGGGGACGCTTGTTCGATACATCCTCGCCACTTATGGCAAACCCGATGGCATATTCGTCTCAAACGATTATATGGCTATGAAAGTCATAGAGGGATTGAAAAGTAACGACTTAAGGGTACCAGATGATATATCCGTTATAGGTTTCGATGACATAATAGCGGCTGAGCTCTTCGATCCACCGTTGACTACAGTAAAAACCTTTAAAATAGAAATGGGATATCTCGCTATGGAAAGATTATTAGATAAGATATTCAAAGAAAGTGTTCATCCCGTAAGGATATCTCTTTTTTCAGAATTGGTGATAAGAAAGAGTACTCGATAGAAGGTGAAAGATCATGGAGAAATTCAGTAGTTTTGCAAGATCATCGATGTTGATCTTCCTCTTTTTGATATCTTTGGTCTATGTTCAGGCGGCAGAGAGAGGCCCATATCTCTCCAATGTTACCCAACATGCCATAACGATAGCGTGGAGAGTAAAAAAACCAGGTATCAGCATCGTAGAATTTAGAAAAGTGAATACGAATAGATGGTCAAGAATCACGTTAGAATCTACAAAACTCGAACAAAGTGTTAGATTGACTGGGTTTTTGCCCAATACGAGTTATGAATATCAAATCGATACTTTCGATGAGAATAAAAAACTTTGTTTTCAAGGAAAGGGAATTTTCAAGACTGCAGTTAAATCTGGTATGCCATTCAATTTCATAGCCTACGGTGATAACCGGACGGGATATGAAATCCATAGAAGACTCGTTGAACACATGTTAGGAGAAGAGGACATACGTTTCATCATTAACACAGGGGATCTGGTGAACAGTGGCTACGATATGAGGAGCTGGGACGAATTCTTCGAAATAACAAAGCCACTCCTGAATCATATTCCTTTCTATCCCTGTCCTGGTAATCACGAAGGAGATGGAAAGGAATATCTAAAGAATTTTTACCTGCCTGGCAACGAGAGATATTATTCATTCTGGTACAGTGATATATTGTTTATCGCTTTGAATACCAATGAGGCATTTGATGATTGGTCTACTCAATACAAATGGTTCTGGAGAACTCTAAAGAATGGGTTGAAGAAAAAACCCGCATATGTTGTGGCCTTCTTCCATCATCCTCCATTTTCAGATGGGCCTCATGGAGATACGGAGGAGGTGAAAAGATATCTGGTACCTCTTATCGAACGGTATAAAGTGGTGCTTGTCTTGTCGGGCCATGATCACATATACGAACATTTTCTGATCGGCAATACTCATTACATCGTTACTGGTGGAGGAGGGGCACCGCTCTATAGAGTGAATAAGACTTCAAGGGGGATAAAGGCAATATCTGCCCACCATTACATCGTGTTCGAATACACGGGTAAGACTTTAAGAGCAATCGTAAAGGATGTAGATGGTGCGATCATCGATGAATTTGCAATACCCAGGCGTAGTTACTGAGGAGGTGATAGTTGGAGAAACTCGTTAGCAAACGAATAAATGTTCAAAAACATTTTGAAAGGATGTGAGAGATATGAAGAGAACTTTTATCTTGATCTTTGCGTTAGGTATTTTGTTTGCTATGATCGGCTATGCCACCGAGTTGACTTTCTGGACCGCTCCGAATGCAAATCAAGAGCATTTCTGGAAAGATGTTTTAAAGGAATGGTCTGCAACACACCCGAACATCGAGATCAAATGGTCTGTCATACCTGCTGCAGGAAGTTCTGAAGAGGCGATCCTTACAGCCATATCTACCGGAAAAGCCCCTGATATATGCACGAATATCTTCAGTGGCTTCGCTGCTCAGCTTATAGATGCTAGTGTGATAGTTCCATTCGATTCTTTTCCTGATTTCAAGCAACTCCTTCAGACTCGTAAGATGGAAAATGCGATCAAAGGATGGGAATACAATAAACATTATTACGTACTTCCCTTGTATTCGAATCCCAATCTCGTATGGTGGAGGAAAGATCTGTTAAAGAAATATGGTTTCGACAGGGCTCCCAGGACATACGATGATATTTATGCCCTTTCCAGGGCATGCGTAATCCCTCATAAAAGATATTCTTACCAATTTGTAAAGGGGAGAAATTGGTGGGATAGATGGTTCGATTTTATAACTCACTATTATGCCGCGAGTGGGGGTAAGGCATATATCGATACACGACGAAATAAAGCAGCATTTAAAAACGAATATGGAGAAGCAGTTGTGGAATTTCTCTATACGCTGTTCAAGAACAAATGGACCGCGGTAGATCTCGGGACAGATCCGTTTTACAACGGCACAGTATTAGGCATGACGAATGGTCCCTGGGAATTGCTGAGAGCAAAACAGGCTTATCCAGAAATTTACAAAGATAAGATCCTGTTGGCTCCTCCCCCCGTACCTTCTAACTATTCTAAGGATAAACCCATTTACACCTTCGCGGATACCAAAGGTATGGTGTTGTTCAAAAAATGCAAGGATAAAAAGGCAGCCTGGGAATTCATCAAGTGGGTGTTTACCAACGTTGATCATGATAAGTTGTGGTTAGAATACACCAATATGCCTCCTGTGAGAGAGGACTTGCTAACCAATCCTATATTTACCGCTTATTTCGCTAAAAACCTTTATGCTGCAAAGTACGCCGAGTACGTCCCGTATGCAGTACCTCCCGCACTCACGGATAAAACAATAGATGTTCAGGATGCGATGACAGAATCTTTAATAGAACCTCTAATGTACTTGAAGTCTACCCCCGAAAAGGCTTTAAAAGATGCCGTCAAAAAGATAAACGATATTCTCTGGGAATGATATCAGATAGAAGGGACATCGGTACCGATGTCCCTTCTATCTGAATTAAGGAGGTACCAAGATGGTCAAAAGGGATTCACTCAAGAAAAAAGAAAGGGTAAAAGGCTGGTTTATGATATCACCGTATCTGATTATGACAGCCATCTTTTGGGGCATACCATTTGGATGGCTCATATTTTTAGCCTTTTCCCGATGGAATTATTTTACCTCTCCTCGCTTTGTAGGACTGAGAAATTTTACCAGGGCCCTGTTTCATGATCAACTCTTCTGGCAATCTTTGATAAATACTCTTAACTTCATGCTCTATTTTATTCCTATAGTACTTATAAGTGCCATTTTATTTGCTCTGGCTCTTCAAGCAGTTCCTCGTTTTAAGACATTTTTTGCTCTGAGTTTTCTGGTCGCTAATATAGCGTCTGGAGTCGCTTATTCCATCATGTTCAGCAAGCTCTTTTCTGAAGTTGGTCCCATCAATAAACTCCTTTATAATCTGTTTGGTATTACCATTCCCTGGTTCAGTAATCCTCAATTGGCTCTATTCTCCATATCTTTAATGGTTGCATGGAAATTCATAGGATATTATGGTTTGATCGTATTCGCTGGCTTGCAGGCGATACCCAGATATCTTTATGAAGCCGCAGAGTTGGATGGCGCCAGGAGATGGACAAAATTCTTTCGCATAACCCTTCCACTCTTGAATCCTTCTATGGTAATGGTTATTGTTATGGGGATAAGCCTTGCTTTTGGTATATTCACAGAACCATTCATGATAACGGGTGGAGGCCCGATGCATCGTACCTATACTCCTATGCTGTTGTTGTATACGACGGCATTCCAGAAGATGAGGCCGGGATATGCTGCAACAATGGGTATCTTAGTGGCATTTATAAGTTTTGGCTG
>QNAT01000083.1 GCA_003641555.1 Thermotoga sp. | reverse complement strand
TCCCAAACGTTATTCTCTTCCCTTCTCAAAAGGGCCTTTAAATGCCATTTATTTCCCCGGTCTTTTTCACCTCCTTTTTCCGATCCTAACCGAATCCAGAGGCAACACATCTATTCCGTATCCCCTTTATCTCCTCGAATTGCCTCTTATCGCACGATAATGCCCAATACACCTTCCTCTGTTGGAACCAGGTGCAGGGAATCTATCCTTTTCGAATGCCTCTAAACCTATGTTGCGAATGAAATCATGAACCAGGAGCAAACCCCCGAATGGAGTGACTTCCATTTTTGCCCTCTTCAGGTGTATGATCTTCATAGGAAACCTCCTGTTTTAGATACATTATATGCGAAACCAGGAGGTTCTTTTCCTTATATATCTCATTTCACCCATTGGATGAAAGGAACAGCGTCGTAAGACCTGTGGTGAACAAAGGGAAGTTACACTATATTTCCATCTCTATCTGGGATTTAGGGAGATTACTCACCCTTTACTTTCTGATTGATTTTCTGATATCATGATTTCGATGCCGAGGTGGCGGAATTGGCAGACGCGCAAGATTCAGGTTCTTGTGATCTGTTTAGATCGTACGGGTTCAAGTCCCGTCCTCGGCACTATTTTATGTTATCTTAAATGGAGGTGTAAATGTTGAATTCCATTTCATATGTCCCACACACAAGAAAAGATATCCATGCTATGCTGAGTAAAATAGGTGTAAAGGATCTGGATGACCTTTTCGCTGATATCCCCGGAGAGATCAAATTCAAAGGCGATATGGCACTGCCTATGGCAAGTGATGAGATGCATGTCGTAAAGCATTTAAGAAGGCTATCGAAAAAGAATGCAAATCTCAAAGATTACACTTGTTTTTTGGGAGGAGGAATATATCATCATTACATCCCTTCTGTGGTGAATTACGTTGCATCTCTACCACAATTCTACACCGCATATACCCCATATCAGCCAGAGGTCTCACAAGGAACACTCCAATCATTCTTCGAGTATCAATCCATGATGTGCGAATTACTCAACATGGAGGTATCGAATGCTTCCATGTACGATGGTGCCAGTGCACTGGCAGAAGCAATGTTAATGGCTTCGAGAATAACTGGTAAATATGAGATTCTGATCTCTAAGACGGTTCATCCTGAGTACGTTCAAGTTTGTAAAACCTATTCTCGCGGACCGGGCATAAGAATAAAGATGATACCTTATGATGAAAAAGGGAAAACTAATTTTAATGCCATAAGAGGGATGATAAATTCCAACGTTTCTGCAGTGGTGGTACAAACACCTAATTTCTTCGGCATAGTCGAGTCACTCACGGGACTAAAAGAACTACCTTCTGATATCTTGAAGATAATCGTTGTGAATCCTTTGAGTCTTGGTATATTGAAGCCTCCTGGTGACTTCGATGCAGATATAGTGGTTGGCGAAGGGCAGCCACTCGGACTTCCTCCTTCTTTTGGCGGTCCCCATTTCGGTATCTTTGCTACAAAAAAGCATTTCATCAGACAGATGCCCGGTAGGATAATCGGAGAGACTGTAGACGAAGAGGGTAAACGTGGTTTCGTCATGACCCTTCAAACGCGTGAACAACATATAAGGCGTCAAAAGGCAACTTCGAATATATGCTCTAATCATGCCATGGGTATAATAATGGCATCTGTTTATCTTGCCTTGCTCGGTAAGAATGGAATGAGGAAATTGGCCGAGTTGAATACATATAAAGCACATTATCTTGCACAAAAATTCGAGGAGATGGATGGATTTCAATTGAAATTCAATGCCCCATTTTTCAACGAGTTTGCCGTTGAAACTCACCTGAATGTGGACACACTCAATGCGGAACTTCTCAAACATAAGATAATAGGGCCTCTAAATCTCGAAGGATTTTATCCCGAATTGAGGAATACAATGCTGTTTGCCGTTACAGAGATGGTGGAAAGAAAAGATATGGATACTTTGATCTCAAAGTTAAAGGAGATGTGAATATGAGTGATAAACTTCTCATAGAAAAGACAGTACCCGGTAGAGAAGGATGTTCTTTACCGGAGATAGATTGTCCTGCACCACCTCTGGATATGTTATTTCCTTCTTCTTTGCTGAGGGAAAAATCGCCCTCTTTACCAGAGATGAGTGAATCAGATGTGGTTAGGCACTTTTACAACCTTGCCAAAAAGAACTATTCCATAGATGAAGGTATGTATCCTCTCGGATCTTGCACGATGAAGTACAATCCTAAAGTGAACGAAGAACTCTCGAAACTGGATGGATTTACTCATATACACCCTTATCAATCTATTGACAGCGTTCAGGGAGCGCTCGAACTCATCTACGAACTTCAGCACTTTCTGGAAGAGATATCGGGTATGGATAAGATTACACTTCAACCCGCTGCAGGAGCTCATGGAGAGTTCACAGGAGTCGCAATAATAAGAGCATATCATGAAGATAGGAAAGATAAGAAGAGAACGAAAATGATAGTGCCAGACTCGGCTCATGGAACCAATCCCGCATCTTCTGCTATGAACGGTTTTGAGGTAGTAGAGGTAAAATCTGATTCGGATGGCCTGGTAGATATCGAGGCATTGAAAGGACTACTCGGAGCAGATGTGGCGGGAATAATGTTGACCAATCCGAACACCCTGGGTTTATTCGAGAAAAATATAGTTCGGATAGCAAAACTCGCTCACGATGCAGGTGCACTTCTTTACTACGATGGTGCGAATATGAATGCTATACTGGGTTACACGAGGCCAGGCGATATGGGTTTCGATATCGTACATTTTAACCTTCATAAGACGTTTTCCACTCCTCATGGGACTGGAGGTCCTGGAAGTGGACCGATTGGTGTTAAAAGAGATCTGATCCCCTTCCTACCAGTTCCCACTGTTGAGCGCTCAGCGGAGGGAAAATACTTTCTTAATTATGATAAGCCAAAATCCATAGGTAGGGTTAGGAGTTTTTATGGTAACTTCATCGTACTCGTAAAGGCGTATGCTTACCTTCTCAGTGTAGGAAAAGATAATCTAAAAAAGATATCCCAGATGGCTGTATTGAATGCCAACTACTTGATGTCTCTTATAAAAGAACATTATCGTATCCCTTATGATACTATCTGCAAACACGAATTCGTTGCAACGGGAAAAGAATATAAGAAGTATGGTGTGAAAACACTTGATATAGCGAAGAGGCTCCTGGATTATGGAATCCATCCACCAACTATATACTTTCCACTCATAGTTTCAGAGGCACTTATGTTCGAACCTACGGAGACAGAATCGAAAGAGAGCCTTGAGGAATACGCGAATATATTGAAGCGCATAGCCGAAGAAGCGAAGAGAAAACCAGAACTTCTGAAAAACGCCCCATCAAAGACTCCTGTAAGAAGGTTGAACGAAGTTAAAGCTGTGAGAGACATGAAGTTGAGGTGGTAATGAGCAGTTGAGTTTATTTATAAGTATCGTCTTTTTCATCTTTTATGTAATCCTATATGTTATCACCAGAACGTACTCTGGCAAGCTAAACATATGTTTGAGGATTGGTTTCCTTTTGTCACTCACGTTTCTGTTCCTGATAACCGTGAATTTTTTTTATCTTCACTGGTATATCCTGCATATTTTTCTTTCCACTGTATTCGTTATTTCTAATATTCTTCTATTCGTAGGCTTCTCGAAACAATATAGAGAATTCAATGAAGAAATAAAGCGAGAGCGATTCAGTAAGATCGAATTAAAAGATGTCACGAAGTTCTATTCCACAATATCAGAAGAAAGGGATATAAAATCTTTCTTTAAAACCCTTACTCTGGAATCTATGAAATTAATTCGAAGAGCCAGGAAAGCAACTGTGGTATTCAAAAAAGAGAATAACGCGCTCGGATTTTGCTTCGCCTACGGCTATAATATGGGAGAATTGGGAAAATTGGAGTTGAGCAAAAAGGAATTCATACTTTCCAGCAGGGTTAAAGTAGTACATTCCATAGCCAAAATGGATAAGGAGCTCCTGGACAGTAAGGTTTATGAGGTCTTAGAGAAAAATGGTATCCTGTCGGTTAGATCGACTCTCATTATACCAATAATCGTGGATGGGGAATCTTATGCCAATCTGAATTTAGATATCCTCGATGAAGAAGATTTCGATAAGAGAGATAAAGAGATCGGACAATTGATCTCAACGATGGCTTCAAGTATTATAAGTACACGGATTCATGCAAGGTCGGTTTCAAACGATCTTGCCTTCTCTCGCGAATATGTAGAAAATGCGGATGAAGGAATGATAATGAGAAGGTTATCGGGTGAGATCGTATTCGTGAATGACAATACCTTGAGGATATTATCAGCCAAACGAGAAGATCTGCTGAACAAAAATATAAACGATGTTATAACGCCTTTTATTAAACGAATAAATGATGAGGTGTTTTTTGGGATAGATAAAGTAAGTGATAAACAGATCTTCGAATGGAGAAAAGGTAATAACCATAAGAAGTATATATCCGTTGTGCATTGGACAGCTCGATTGGGAAACACCTTCTACGTCTTCTACATATTGACAGATTTGACAAAAATGTTCAGATTAAAATGGTTGTTTCACATGTTCTCGGAGGCGGAACGCGTATTCTCTGAAGAAAAGAATCTTGCCGCTATCTCAAACGAATTCTTAAACATATTCATGAAGTACCTTGCGAGTGATGGAGGGGGGTTCTACATATACGATAATAGCCAGTTGAAACTCATTTCCTCGATAGGATGTGAGGCGCTTCCTTCTCGAATATCAATCTCTAAGGATGGGAAGGATATCTTTTCGAGAACGATTCGCTTTAAAAGAGCAACGTATATGGATAAAGCGTCAATAAAAGTGGATGAACAATATCTTCAGGGAAGGAGAGGATCTATTGTCTGTTTACCCTTAGTAAAGGGAAATTCAATTGAGGGAATCCTGGTATTGTTTTATAATGATATCGTTTCTTCCGAAGATCTGGATACCATGGAAAGCCTGGCAAAAGAGATCTCTTACAGATTTGGAATTCTCGCTGCAAATCTCAGATTGAAAGATACCTATGAAGAGCTTGTCGAAGATGTCAAAGATGCATCCAGGATCTTCAAAATACTCATTCCAGAAATTGCTCCTCGAATGGGATGGTTCAGGGTAAATTCACGATTTTTCCCATTTGATATACCTCAAGGGGATTATCACAAGGTCTTTGCGATAGATGAAGAAAATTTGGGAATAGTTATGATCGATTCTGGAGGAGAAGGTGTTAAAGGTGCGGTCATAGCCATTTTTATAGATAAGTGGATAGAGAGTAATTTGGTGGATAACATCTCTATTTTTTATGAACCTTTGAAGTTTATCGAAGAGATAAATGCCTCTATTGAACGTGAGTTGAGCAACAATGTTTCTAAGAAATTGAAGATATGTTTTGCCTTACTCAAGACTTCCGAGTTCAATCTTACAGTTGCAGCAAAAGGCGAAAATTGGGAATACGTTACGATAACGAATGATAAAGTAACACTTGTGCCTTTAAAATCAAAGGTACTACATAGGAGTAGAATAAATTCTAAAGAGGTTTTTTTGTTTCATACAGATGGTATATCTGAGCATTCAGAAATAAACAATTTGATAGATTTGGCTTCATCTATCGAGTCTGAATCCCTATTTTCTGGCATAACCACTGTTGCGGAAGATCAGATCCTTAAAAGGTTAAAGGACGATTTAACTCTTGTTTTTATAGATCAAACTCCGCCTTACGAGATGAGATGGGAAGATAAAGTTCTGTATGCCAATATCTTCGATAACAGACTTTATATTGTATCCAACTTTGCAAGGAACTTTCTCGATGAAATCAAGAGAAAACAGCCGAGTTTGAGTATGTCAAAGCACTATCCTGTGATGATAGAAATGATAACGAATGCGATAGAGCATGGAAACTTAAGACTCAATATACAGAAGGGCAGCAGAGAATATGCAGAACTTTATACAAAGCGCCTCAACGATCCTCGCTATTCTCAGAGACAGGTACAGGTTAGAGCGGAGTTGGAGAAGAATAGTGTGATCTACACCATTAGAGATGAGGGAGAAGGATTTAATTGGCATGATTTTGTGACACGTGTACCTACCCCGGAAGAATTGTGGGGCATCCAGGGGAGAGG
>QNAT01000082.1 GCA_003641555.1 Thermotoga sp. | reverse complement strand
TCTATCACATACATCGTAGCAACATTATATCACATTTCTATTTCATATGTCAAGGGATATCTAATCCGATTTATACCACAATACTCGTGACAACAAATATCGATGGTAAAAAATCCCCTATCGCTCTTGTATTAAGAGTTTTCAAGCCCTTTTTATTGAAAAATTTGGGGGAAGATCCGCTGTATGATAAGTTAGGATGAGACGCCTTTTTGAAGGAAAAATAAAGAAGCGAGTCTTTTCTTATATGATTTCTGCCATCGGCAAAGGTCAAACGTGCCGATGGCAGAAAGGAAGGGAGATGCTCTTTTATGAAGGGGGCTAAACGAGAGTAGTACCTTTTTCAAATGCCTTTATATCCAACTCCAATAGCTCTTTTTTCTTTCCTACCAACTTATGTTCCAGTGCCGATTTAATAGAATTCTGTGATAATATTCCTGTCTTCTTTATATATGCTCCCAGCATCACTATATTCGCTACCTTCAGATTTCCTAATTCATCTGCTATCTCGTTGGCGGGGACCCTCATGACCTCGATATCTGTTCTACCTGGTTCTCTGTCTATCATGGAAGAATTCAAAAAGAGTTTCCCCTTTTCTACAAGCGTTGGAGTAAATTTCAGCATGGAAGGAATGTTCATAGCTATAATCTCTGTAGGCATTGCTACCACAGGTGCACCTATTGGTTTATCCGAAACTATTACCGTGCAATTGGCAGTTCCACCTCTCATCTCCGGACCATATGAGGGCAGCCATGTCACGTGTTTTCCTTCGAGCATGCCTGCATAAGCTATCAGTTGCCCAAGCAGCATCATACCCTGTCCACCAAAGCCAGCGGCTATGAGTTTGTTGTTCATACGATTCCCTCCCTTACCCTTTCTTCAGTCCTATCTTTGTAGATACCCAGGGGATAGAATTTCATCATGTTCTCTTGCAGCCACTTTATCGACTCTACAGGAGGTATACCCCAGTTGGTAGGGCAAGTCGATAAGACCTCTACAAGAGAGAAACCAAGTCCATTTATTTGATTTTCGAATGCTTTCTTTATCGCTTTCTTTGTCTTAATCACATGCTGAGGTGTATCGACTGCTACTCTCTCTATATACGTTGGCCCTTCTAACTGAGAGAGCATCTCACAGATCCGTATGGGATAACCAGCTGCCTTTGGATCTCTGCCATGAATCGTCGTCGTGGTTCTCTGTCCTATAAGCGTTGTTGGAGCCATCTGGCCGCCAGTCATTCCATATACGGCATTGTTTATAAATATCACGGTTATGTTCTCTCCTCTATTCGCGGCATGGACTATCTCGGTTGTACCTATAGCAGCAAGATCACCATCTCCCTGATAGGTGAAAATTATCCTATCTGGTCTCGAACGCTTCATGCCAGTTGCAACTGCAGGAGCTCTGCCATGAGATGCCACCGTTCCATCGATCTCGAAAAACGTATATGCGAAGACAGAGCAGCCAACTGGTGCAACTATAACAGTTTTTTCACGAATCCCTAATTCATCTATTATTTCTGCTATTATCCTGTGAACTATACCATGATGACATCCCGGACAATATGTAAAATCAGTTTGTGATAACGATTTCGGTCTCTTCATCACTACCTTCGCGTTCATGCACTCTCACTTCCTTTGATGATCTTTTCTATCTGTTCAAGTATTTCTTCTGGTGTTGGAACAACACCACCCATTCTGCCGTAGAATGGGGTTGCAGCGTTATCTTTAACAGCCAGTTTCACATCTTCCAGCATCTGCCCACCACTCATTTCCACGGTAAGAACAGTATTCACCTTCTTCGATAGTTCTTCAAGGCGTTCATACGGGAAAGGCCATAACGTTATCGGTCTAAACAAACCAACGTTTATACCTTCTTCCTTTGCCAATTCCATAACAGTCTTCATGATCCTTCCAACGGTTCCGTAAGCGGCTACCAGTATATCTGCTCCTTTCACATTTCTTTCTTCCCATCTTTGCTCGTTGGCAATTATTCTCTTCCTCGTTGCTTCGTACCTCAAATTCATTTCTTCCAATTTATATGGGTCAAGGTCGAAAGACGTGATCTTGTTCGGCTTTCTTCCTTTTGCACCAGTTAGAGACCATGGTTTTTCTGGAAGCGTATTGAGCGACCTCATCTCTGGAAATTCTACAGGTTCCATCATCTGTCCTATCATCCCATCTGCCAGTACTTCAACTGGTGTTCTATATTTATCTGCCAGATCGAATGCAAGCATAACCAATTCTATTGCCTCCTGGATCGTGGATGGTCCTAATACTATCAATCTGTAATCTCCATGCCCTCCTCCCTTTGTTGCCTGGAGGTAATCTCCTTGAGCAGGCTGTATATCACCAAGCCCTGGGCCACCTCTAACGACGTTTATGAAAACTGCTGGCAATTCTGCACCTGCCATATATGAAACGCCTTCTTGCATCAAACTGAAACCTGGTGAGGATGTAGAGGTCATAACTCTAACTCCCACACAAGAAGCACCATAGAGCATGTTCACGACCGATACCTCACTCTCCGCTTGCAAGAACACACCTCCGACTTCAGGCAGCCTCCTCGACATGTATTCCGTCAACTCGCTCTGTGGTGTTATCGGATAACCAAAATAATATCGACAGCCACCTCTTATGGCGGCTTCACCAAGGGCTTCGTTCCCTTTGACTAATACCTTTTCAGCCATTATTCTGCCTCCTCTCTCACTTGTTAGCTGCTACCTTCTCATACCGATACACTGTAATAGCGGTATCGGGACACATCATGTAGCAAAAACCGCATGCAATGCAATTTCCTTCAGGGTCATAGAATTCCGCTGGATGATATCCTTTACTGTTAAAAGACTTACTGAACCTTATCACCTTCTTGGGACATGCATTCATACACAGTCCACAACTTTTACATCTTTCTTCGTCGATCTCAATATAACCAAGTGCCATACTGGACCTCCTTTCTCATTTTAGCAATGATATCACTGCAAAAAGATCATTATTCACTTTACGGTGTTAAATCTCTTTATACGAAAGATCGGGTATTTTAGAGATACCCCATCCAGATTCACTCCTTCTGAAATCGAGTTGAAAGCGATTGGGATGGAAAGAGCGCTTGAAACATCTTCAAGCAGTTCCTCACCTTCCTTAACTATCTCTCCCGTTGTCTCATCCATCAGATTCGTGTTGTTCACCAGAGAATTTATCTTCACACCCCTCGCTTTTCTCACCAGTCTATCGTATAAACTCACGATATCTTCCACCTTTCTCGTGAATGGTCTGCGCCCATTTATTACGAATAATATTTCATATGCCTCTTTAATAAGATATTCTGAAAGATAACCTAAAACGGCGATACCATTTTCTTCTCCACCAATGTCCAGGATAAGATCGGTATTGTGATCGGATATGCTACCCATAACAGTTGGGGTTATTATAGGAACATCTGCATTCCTGTACTTTTGTGGTGGAAGTATAACATTTATACCTCTTTCCCGAAGATAATTCGTATGTTCACGAGAGCGAAAGTAAAGGTTGACCACATCTAAGTCTGCTATTGCGACATCTTTTCCAGATGCCCTTCTCATCAGGGCAAAATTGATAGCCATTTCAGTCTTCCCACTGCCAAAATCTCCCACGAAGGCAAAAATTCTCTTCTCGTCACTAACAATCCTGATATCAAATTTATCTTCCATCATAAATTTTCGCTTTCTCTTCTCCCCTTAATACTCTTAACGCACCTAATGCGAGTGCTCTCATCTCATCACCACCTGGTACCACTTCTACGGGTGCGAGAAAGCTTACCCGTTCCTTTATCAATGATACCAATCGTTCGCTATACGCCAATCCACCTGTAAGTATGATGGCGTCTATCTCTCCTTTTAGTATAGTTGCCATCTTGCATATCCATTTTGATACCTGATATGTGAAAGCATTGAAAATCAATTCGGCATGCTTGTCACCAGATTCTATCATCTTCAATATCTTCCGCGCGTCATTGGTACCCAGATGTGCTACAAAACCTCCTCTTCCTTTTATCTTTTTCTTCATTTCTTTGTATGTATATTTGCCAGAATAACACAATTCCAGCAGTTGTGTTATCGGTACCGTCCCACATCTCTCTGGTGAAAATGGCCCATCGCCATTCAGGGCATTGTTTATATCCACTATTCTACCCTTCATATGTGCTCCAATGGATACTCCCCCTCCCATATGAGCCACGACAAAGTTGCAATCTTCGTATCTCTTTCTTATCTTCACGGCTATATCACGGGCTACTGCTTTCTGATTGAGTGCATGGAATATGGACTTACGCTCGAACATGGGATGGCCTGAGAGTCTCGCAAAATCCACCATTTCATCTACCACAACCGGATCCACGATAAATGCCCTGGCATCGTTTTCTTTTGCTATCTCATCTGCGAGGATGGCACCTAAATTCGATGCATGTTCGCCGTACCTTGCATTTTTCATATCCTCCTTCATCTTCTCGTTTACGATATACGTTCCACTTTCTATTGGATGCAGTACTCCTCCCCTTCCCACTATGCAATTGAAATCCTTAGGTGTCAACCCTTTTTTCTTCAAAAAATCAATGATCACTTTTTTACGAAAGGGGTATTGCGAGTATACGGTAGGGTACTTCGATAGTTCTTCAGAAAGATGATGAAGCGTGATGGATAACTTCTCTTTTTCATCCTCGAAAACGGCGACTTTGGTGGAAACTGAGCCTGGATTTATGATCAGGATTCTTTCCATTTTTACTCTCATCTCCTCTCAGCATATATGGAAGATAATGCTATGGAATATAACTTCATGTCTTCCGTATCCGCACGGGAGGTAAGAACTATAGGAACGGCTGCACCAGAAATGGTAGAAGCCACTTTGGCGCCTGCCAGGAATACAAGTGTTTTGTAGAAAACGTTGCCAACATCAATGTTAGGCATTATGAGGATATCGGCTTTTCCTGCTACAGGACTGAGGATATGCTTATGCTCAGCAGATTCAACAGAAACGGCATTATCTATGGCAAATGGTCCATCCACTATTGTTCCTTTTATCTGCCCTCTATCGCACATCTTCGACAATATCGCTGCTTCTACAGTTGCAGGCATATCGGGATTCACCACTTCTACAGCACTGATTATGCCAGTAAGTGGGTTTTCCCATCCGATACTCTTTGCCACCTCAACACAATTGTTTATCATATCAACCTTCTGTTGAAGTGTTGGAGCTATGATCATACCTGCATCTGCAGCCATTAATAATCTATCGTAATTGGGTATCTCGAATATGCTCACCAGATTTAAAGTTCTACCAGTACGAAGACCTACTTCTTTGTCTAACACCGCCTTTAAGAACTCCGCTGTCTTGATAAATCCTTTCATCAGCATATCACATTTACCTTCTCTTACCGTACGTACCGCTTCATGTGCAGCCTTTTGAGGCGATGATATATCTACTACTTCATAATTTTGAAGAGAAATGCCCGTTTTTTCCGCGACTTCTCGTAATTCCTCTCTCTTACTAAAGAGTATGGCTTCTATCATGCCTTCTTTTCTCGCCCTTTCAACTGCCTTTAATACAGGTGGATCTTCTGCCATAACCACTGCTATTCTTCTACGAGGAATCTCATTGGCCTTTCGCAAGAGTGCATCGAACGAATTTATCTTCATATCTTTCACCTCACTTATAAACCTTTGCTTTTTCTTCTCCGTTGAGTACTCGTAAAACCCCTAATGCCAGTGCTTCCATTTCCATTTCACCAGGGAAGATCAAAACAAGTGCAATATTGGAGACATATTCCCTTATTGAATTCACGATATACGGTTCGTATGACATACCTCCTGTTACGGCTATGGCATCTATCTTACCTTTTAAGACCGCAGCCATGGCGTATATCTCCTTGGAGATCTGATAAACCATCGCCTTCAGCACCAATTTCGCCTTTTCATCGCCTTCTTCAAGACGTTTCATTGCTGTTCTCAGATCATTAGTCCCCAGGTAAGCAACCATACCACCATTTCCAACCAAACAAGAATAAAGTTCCTCGTATGTGTATTTTCCACTGTAAGCAAGCTTGACCAATGCCCCGATCGGAACGTCACCTGTCCTTCCGGGGGAGAATGGTCCTTCATCATTTGCGTTGTTTGCATCTACCATCTTTCCT
>QNAT01000081.1 GCA_003641555.1 Thermotoga sp. | reverse complement strand
GATGATATACCTCGTATAAAGTCTCTTATGGATGATCTAAAAGCAGAGAGTCAAAAGATAGGTCAGATGATGTATGAGCAGGCAAAGACTCAGCAGCAAGCACCTACTGGGGGTACCGCCAGTACAAATACTCCACCTCCAGGTGGAGATAAGAAAAAGGACGATGGTGCTGTTGATGCCGATTATGAAGAGGTAAAGTAATGCTTTACATAAAATCTAACAAAAGGAGGGATTTGTATGGCACTTGAACTCTGGAAAGAGAAAAACATCTGGGATCCATTTGAGGATTTCAGAAAGGAGATGGAAAGTGTATTGGGTAGATTCTCGAGGTTATATCCAAGAGAAGTTGTGAGAGTCGAAGAATTCATACCAATGACGGATGTCTATGAAACCGAAAACGCACTCGTTGTAAAAGTAGATCTACCAGGTTTAACTAAGAAAGATGTAAGCGTTAAAGTCAAAGGAAATAACCTCGAGATAAATGGTGAGAAAAAATCCGAAAAAGAGGAAAAGAAGAGAAACTATCATGTGTCAGAGCGGTATTACGGCAAATTTTACAGATCTTTCGTACTACCAGACTACGTAGACAAATCTAAGGTTTCTGCAACCTTCGAAAACGGTGTACTTGAAGTATCTATTCCAAAGAAAGAAGAAGAGAAAGCAATAGACGTCGAAGTAAGGTAGTTGGAAGGCTGGCGGCGAATGCCGCCAGCCCCAGCAATACTCACCACAGAGGCACAGAGAAAAATCATTTTTCCGTGTCTCTGTGGTGAAGAAGGATAAAGGAGGTGGGGACGATGGATGAAAATATGCCTTTGTATCCCATTAGTGTTGCTGCTCGCATACTCGGCATGCATCCCCAAACTTTGCGACTCTACGAACGACATGGTTTTGTGGAACCATACCGTAGAGGAAACCAAAGGCTGTATAGTATAAGAAATATTGAACATCTTAAATATATTAAGGAACTTTCAGATAATGGGGTGAGCTTATCTGGAATAGAGCTTGTGTTATCGTTGAAGAAAGAACTTGAGGAACTTAACAGCAGAGTATCTATACTTGAAAGTGAAAATAAGCGCTTTAGAGAAAGAATAAAAGAACTCTTACCTCCTTTACCAGAAACATATGTTAAAAGAACACTGGATATCTATTTTTTTAAGATGAAATATGGTTCAAATTCGAGCGAAGGAGATGATAAAAAATGATAAATTGGGACGAATTCACCGAAAAGGCGAGAGACGCACTTTTCGATGCCCAAAATGTATTGATGCGATACAAGCAGAATCAACTCAGAACTGAACATATTCTACTCAGCCTTCTGGAAGAAGAGGAAGGTATGATCAAGGAGATATTAAAAGAATTGAAAGTGGATACAGAAAAATTAAAAGAAGAAACAGAAAGATTCATTAGAGAATATGGTTATGAGACATCACATTCTGATCCGAATCGATCTGTTAAACAGATATACATAACGCCTCAGGTGAAACACGTCTTCGATGTGGCGAAAAGAGAAGCCAAGAGAATGGCAGACAATTATATCGGAACAGAACACATATTGATAGCCCTGACTAAGGAAGAAGAAAGTATAGCAGCAAGATTATTAAAAAAATATGGTGTTGATCCTGAAAAGGTTTATATAACGGTGAAGAAACTCAGAACATCATCTAAATTTGGTGGAGAAGAAGAAAACGTAGAACTACTCAAGAAATATACAACCGATCTCACACAACTTGCAAAAGAAGGAAAGATGGACCCTGTCATAGGTAGAGAAAATGAGGTAATAAGAGTCGTTCAGATATTGAACAGAAAGACGAAGAATAATCCTGTCCTCATAGGGGATCCTGGTGTTGGTAAAACGGCAATAGTAGATGGCTTAGCACAGAGGATCATGGATGGAAAAGTTCCAGAGGATTTTAAGAAGAAGAAAGTACTTGCCCTTGATCTTCCCCGTATAGTAGCTGGCAGTAAATTTAGAGGAGAATTCGAAGAGAGGTTGAAAGGAGTTATAGATTCCATTAAGAAGCGTTCTGGTGAAATCATACTCTTCATAGATGAACTTCATACCGTGGTTGGAGCAGGCGCTGCAGAAGGGGGTATAGATGCCTCCAACATATTGAAACCAGAACTCGCACGTGGAACGTTGCAATGTATAGGTGCTACTACCGTTGATGAATACCGCAAACACATAGAAAAGGACAAGGCACTCGAACGTCGATTTCAACCTGTGTTGGTAAACGAACCTTCTGTTGAAGAGACCATAGAGATCCTCAAGGGTTTACGTTCCAGATATGAGGAATTTCATAAGGTTAAGATCAGCGATAACGCTTTAAAAGCGGCAGCCAGGTTATCCAAACGCTATATTCAAAATAGATTTCTGCCAGATAAGGCAATAGATCTCATAGATGAAGCGGCTTCTCGAATCAGAATGGAAAACATGTTCATACCAGATGAACTTTACAATATGGAAAAACGCAAGAGAGAATTGAATGAAAAGATAAACGAAGCAGCAAAAAATGAAGATTATAAAACTGCTGCTGAATTAAAGGTAGAATATGAGAGATTGAAGCAGAAATTTGATACTGCTTATGCAAAGTGGCAGCAAGAACATCCGAAACACGATACAGTTGATGATGAAGATGTAGCAGATGTCCTGGAGAAATGGACGGGTATTCCTGCCAGAAGATTGCTCATTTCTGAAAAAGAAAGATTACTCGATCTGGAGAAGAGAATACATGCTAAGTTCATCGATCAGGAGCATGCAGTAAAAGATGTTGCGGATAGTGTACGTAGAGCGATGGCAGGTATGAAAGACCCTAAGAGGCCGATCGGAGTTTTCCTCTTTTTGGGACCCACCGGAGTTGGAAAAACTGAATTGGCTAAAGCGTTGGCTCGAGAACTGTTTAACACAGAGGACGCCTTGATCAGAATAGATATGTCCGAGTATATGGAGAGATTCAACGTTTCAAGATTGGTTGGGGCACCTCCAGGATATGTTGGCTATGAAGAAGGCGGACAATTGACAGAAGCAGTCAGGCGTAAACCATTTTCTGTGGTCCTTCTGGATGAAATAGAAAAAGCACATCAGGATGTATTCAACATCTTATTACAACTGATCGATGAGGGAAGGCTTACAGATGGAAAGGGAAATATCGTTGATTTTCGTAATACGGTTGTGATAATGACGAGTAATTTGGGGTCGAAACTCTTAGCGGAAAACAAAGGAGACGCTAATTACGATGTAATTCAAGAAGAATTAAAGCAACACTTCAGGCCAGAATTCCTTAACAGGATAGATAGCGTTATCTTGTTCAATCCTCTGAGCACAGAAGACATGAAACAGATCGTAGATGTGCTAATGAGAGATATAAAAGAAAGATTAAAAGAAAAAGATATCGAATTGAGTATAACAGAGGAAGCACGAGAGCAGCTTGCACGGGATGGTTACAGTGATGTCTATGGAGCTCGTCCCTTGAAGCGTGTGATTACTCGAGAAGTGGAGAATAGAATAGCAGAAATGCTGCTAAGAGATGAAATAAAAGAAGGAGATAATGTAACGATAACAGTTGAAAATGAAGAGATTCATATTTCCGTAGGAGCATAGTGCGTGGTGCACTAAACTCCTACGGAATGATTGTTAGGATATCAAGAATTTGAGTAATAGTGAAACCACAATTGCTGCTCCCGTACCTATTGCAACATAGAGAAAGAGATTAGAATTTGTCTCTTTAATAGCGGAATCGAGAGAATCGACCTTTGCAGAAAGATCGGAGTAATCAGACTTCAGTCCCTGGATTGACTCTGAATAATTCTTATCTAATGCCTCTAACTTCGCATTCAAGGTATTCATAGATTTGGTAGTGTTCTTACTCAGCGTATCGAAGCTCGTTTTCAAATTATTAAACGATTTCGTGTAGTTCTCTTTTAACAACCCAAGCTCGTTGTTCAATTTAGTATACCCCTTAGAAATGTTCGTAAGTTCCTCGAATTGCTTCGAGAACAGCTGCTGGATCTGGATGTCGAGCGCAGAGAGTTCCTTTTGTAATTTTATCTTCTTTTCTATGTACGACAGTATAGTGGTAGAAGCAACAGTGATCGTAGGTATTTCGGTTACTGCAGTGGGAGTTGCCACAACCGGAGTTACTGCAGTAGGAGTTGCTGTGGTAGGGGTCGCTGCGTTATCTGCAAAAGTCAAGGTGGACATGAATAACACTGTGAATAAAAGTATCAAAACTACTTTTCGCATTTCCCTTTTCCCTCCTTTCTGTGCAATTTCATTTTCCTTCCTCGTTTGGAAGGCATTGACCTTTGATTAAATCAAAATATAGATTTCACCTTTTCATAGGCTATTGTGGCAAGTTCGTTTTCATCCCACTCCCAATACACAGGATTAAATAATTCTATGGATATTACTCCATTATAACCTATGGATTTGAGCTCACTTAACAATGATTTTAAAGGCAATACTCCATCGCCAGGCATTATCCTATCACTATCTTCTGGTTTTCTATTCTCGATCTTTGGTATATCATTGATATGCACGATGTATAATTTCTTCCTATCCAAACGTCTTATATCTTCTATGTTGGAATTACCAACGAATAGATGAAAAGAATCCACCGTTATACCGATGTTATCTAAATCTGTTGATTCAACTATTTCAATGGCATCATTCAGCTTATTGACAGAGCAATACGAGAAAGCGAGGAATTCAAACGAGAGTTTTATCCCTCTTTTCAGTGCTACTTTTCCAAATTCCTTAAGAACCCTCACACTTTCTTTTTTTATCTCCACGGATGGCAAGGATTCATCTATGAGACCAGGAACGATTATGATAACCTTTACCCCAAGGTCTGAGGCTATACCACAAAGTGTTTTGCATTCGTTGAGTTTTTCTTTGTAATCTTTAGAAAAAGTTGCCTGTTCAATCGAGTTTATACTGTAAGGAAAGATATTACAGGTACTGAAAAGCCGCTTGATTTGAGAAAGATTTCGTTCCTTCATGAGCTCGAAGAGCTTTGATTTCCAGATCTCTAAAACATCAAAACCAGCTTTTGATGCAGATTCGATGTCGGAGATAAGAGGCTTTTTCATGGCTGTTGCACCGTTGAATCCCAGTAACATCTTTCTTCCCTCCACATCATTATTATTTAAAACTTTACAACTGGTTCATTTTCTCTTGCTGCTTTGTAACATGCATCTACGATTTCAACTGCTCTTAGACCATCCGATACAGTTACAAAAGGTTGTTTGTTCTCAAGTATTGATGTTATAAAAGAACGATCCTCTTCAACATAGCCCCATTTCTTTTCAAATGGCATTTTACTGTAATCATGAATTTCCGTTTCTGCTTCTAACCCTCGATTGAAGGAGAGCCTTTCCATTTCATCATTCGAGATCATCATATGCTTCCCGTATATCTCTACCCTTTCAAAAGGAACCATCCAACCCGTATGAGCACTTGAGACAAATGTACCTATAATTTCGGAAGAGGTTTTTATAACGAAAGCCCAATCATCGAAATCGTCGTAGATACTTTTCTTTGCGAATACATGCATCTCTTTTATCTTTCCAAAAAAATATTCCACTATATAAAAGAGATGTAGGGTACTCTCAAATAAAAAACCACCTGTAATATTCTTATCAGAGACCCAGGGAGGGTTTAACAATTCTCCACGGTTCATCTTGACCTGGAAAGAATATGGAATGATTTCCCTTGTGTCAATGGCATGTTTTGCGTATTTATAGACATAAGCAAAAATTCTGTTGTGTCCAACCTGGAATTTCACTTTTTTTCCCAGAACATATTGCCGAAGAGTTTTTGCATCGGAAAGACTGATCGTCATAGGTTTTTCGCAAAACACATGAAAACCTTGCTTCACAGCCTGAGATGCGAGTTCAAAGTGCGTCCTATTTGGTGTTGTTATATAAACAGCCTCTATGCCTGAATTTCTCATCTCTTCTAATGTAAGAAAGCGCTTAACATTGAATTTATTCGTTACATATCTTGCACGGTCATTATTGGCTTCCATTACACCAATTAGATCTACTCTCTCGTCTTTCATGAGATTTTTCATGTGTACTTCACCAATAAAACCCATTCCAATTATCCCAACTCGAATTTTTCTTATGCCGAAAAAACTCCTTTTCAAAGTATTTTGTGCACTCTGTATCTCTGTGATGAAACTCTACTCCACGTTGAGCACCTGTTCTTTCAT
>QNAT01000080.1 GCA_003641555.1 Thermotoga sp. | reverse complement strand
TGGATATGACTCAGCGGGAATCGCTATTGTAAATGAGAATTCTATATATCTCAACAAAGTAGCTGGTAAGATAGACGAATTAGCCTCAAAAGTGAACTTCAGTATTCCCATATATAACACATGCGGAATAGCACATACCAGATGGGCAACTCATGGCTCTCCAACGAAAAGAAATGCCCATCCTCATACCGATTGTAAGGGTAACATCGCTGTGGTGCATAACGGCATTATTGAAAATTATCTCGAATTGAAGGTAGGATTACTCCAAAAAGGGCATGTTTTTGATTCCGAAACAGACAGTGAAGTTATACCTCACTTAGTGGAAGAATATTATACTGGAGATCTCGAAGAGGCTGTGAGGAAGAGTGTACAGCGCCTGAGAGGTGCATACGCAATATGTGTGATATCCACTAAAGAACCAGATAAAATAGTGGTTGCAAGAAATGGAAGCCCTCTGGTTATAGGGGTGGGAGACGTCGAATCCTTTGCATCTTCTGATATAACCCCCATATTGCGATACACGAAAAGAGTCGTATTCGTTGAAGACGGAGAAATGGCAGTGATAAAGCGGGATTCCATAAGAGTTACGACCATAGAAGGGGAAGTCGTAAAACCTGTAATACAGGAGATAAATTGGGATGCGGCACAGGCTGAACGTGGCGGATACAAGTACTTCATGCTGAAAGAAATATTCGAACAGCCAAAGATTATGAAAGACACTTTATATGGAAGACTTGATGAAAATGGGGATATCAAATTTCATCAGTTGGAAGACTGGGAAGATCATCTTCGATCCCTTGAACGCATTTCTATAGTCGCTTGTGGGACCTCTTATCATGCCGGTCTGGTGAGTAAGTATTTCATAGAGGAGATAGCGGGTATTCCTGTTGATGTTGATGTTGGTTCTGAATATAGATACAGATGTACACTGCCAGGCAAAAATTCATTGGTAATAGCGATCTCTCAATCTGGAGAAACAGCAGATACTCTTGGTTCTCTGAGAAAGATCAAAGATAGAGTGAATACCCTTGCGATATCAAATGTTGTGGGCTCTACACTGGAAAGGGGAGCAGATAGGGTAATAAATGTGAATGCCGGTCCAGAGATAGGAGTTGCCTCTACGAAGGCATATACTGCTCAACTCATGACGATGTACCTGCTGGGATTATACATTGCTGAAATCAGAGGAAGAACCGATATTCAGGAATATTCAAGAGAACTGTTGAAGATGAATGAGTACGTTGAAATGGTCTTAAAAGAGGATGAAAGAATAAAATCGATAGCTTCTAAATACAATCACTACGATAATGCTATGTATATAGGAAGAACATATAACTATCCTTCTGCTTTAGAAGGGGCATTGAAACTAAAGGAAATATCTTACGTGAATGCCATTGGTTATCCTGCGGGAGAATTAAAGCATGGTCCAATAGCTCTGCTAAACAATAATTTTCCTGTGGTAGCGATAAACCCCAATTCGCCTGTATATGATAAGATGTTGTCCAATATACAGGAGATAAAAGCTCGAGATGCAAAGGTGATCGCACTGGCAACGGCAGGAAATGGGGGTTTAAATGAACTCTGTGATGATGTAATCCCCATCCCCGAGGTTAAAAGTGCTTTTTCTCCTATTCCAGTAGCCGTTGCAGAGCAATTACTGGCATATTACATAGCGGATATGAGAGGAATAGATGTGGATAAACCTCGCAATCTGGCAAAAAGTGTTACTGTGGAGTGAAGAAGTGGAGGATACGAATACAAAGGCAATATTAAAAATGGTATATGATGTGATAGACGAGAAGCGCGGAGAAGATATAGTCATATTGGATGTGAGAAAATTTCCGATATTAACAGACTATTTTGTCATTGCCAGTGTTGACTCCAAACCTCAGATAAAGGCGGTAAAATCCGCGATCCTGGAAGAATTAGATAGATTAGATCATAAGGTCTTGTATTACGATAGATCCAATGAATTGGATTGGACTATAATAGATGCCAATGATATAGTGATCCACTTGTTTAAAGGAAAAGCACGATATTTTTATGATTTAGAAGGATTATGGGTAGAGGCTGAAAGAGTAAAGCTCGACGAACAGTTTTAAACGTGAACTCACCACGGAAGAATATTATAGATGTTAAATGTTGAATTAAAAATCGTAGGGACTGGTCTTCAGATCTGTCTGATGGAACGAAGTTCCACAGTATTAGGAGGGCTATAAAGTACTTATTTTACCAGAGTGAAGCGAGTATATGAAATAAGGAAGGGCGGTGGAATTAAGATGTCCGAATACGATCACGAACGTATCGAAATTAAATGGCAGAGAAAATGGGAAGAAGCCAGGTGCTTCAGGACTCCCAATCATTCTGAGAAGAAGAAGTTTTACAACCTGGTCATGTTTCCCTATCCATCCGGGACTCTGCACGTTGGACATGTGAAGAACTACGTACTCGGAGATGTGCTCGCGAGATACAAACGAATGAGGGGTTACAATGTCTTGAATCCTATGGGATACGACGCCTTCGGATTGCCAGCTGAGAATGCTGCGATAGAGAACAAAACTCATCCGGCAAAGTGGACGTACCATAATGTAGATATCATAAGAAATCAACTGAAAAGACTTGGAATGAGTTATGATTGGGAAAGAGAGATCTACACATGCAAAGAAGAATACTATAAATGGACACAATGGCTCTTTTTGAAACTCTACGAGAACGGCCTGGCATATAAAAAGAAGGCCGCCGCAAATTGGTGTCCTCACTGCAAAACTGTCCTTGCAAATGAACAGGTTGTGAATGGTAAGTGCGAAAGATGTGGAACACCTGTTACGATAATACAACTGGATCAGTGGTTCTTCAAGATCACGGAATATGCTGAAAGATTGTTGAATGATCTGGATAAACTCCCTGGATGGCCTGAACGCGTTCGTACGATGCAGAAAAATTGGATAGGGAGATCAGTAGGGGCAGAGGTAGATTTTCCTATAAAGGGATTAGAGAAGAAGATAAGGATATTTACCACTCGCCCGGATACCTTATGGGGTGTTACCTTTATGGCACTCGCCCCAGAATCTCCTCTTGTATCGGAATTGGTAACGGAGGAAAGGAAATCAGAAGTTTCGGCCTTTTTAGAAAAGGTTCAGAGTGAGGATAGATTTAAAAGAACATCTGCAAATGGTCCAAAAGAAGGGATATTCATTGGAAGGTATGCGATCAATCCTGTTAACGGAGACGAGATTCCCATATACGTTGCAAATTACGTTTTAATGGAATACGGCACAGGGGCTATAATGGCAGTTCCTGGGCATGATCAGCGAGACTTCGATTTCGCAAAGGCATACGATCTGCCTATCAAAATAGTCATATCTCCATCGAATGGAAGAGATTCACTGGATGATGCTCCTCTTACAGCATACGGTACCATGATAAATTCGGGCGAATTCTCGGGTTTGTCAGGAAAAGAAGCAATAGATGCAGTTATAGATCATCTGGAAAAGAAGGGAATAGGGAAGAGAAGCGTTAATTACAAATTGAGAGATTGGCTGATCTCCAGACAGAGATATTGGGGAGCGCCTATACCTGTAGTATATTGTCCAAAATGTGGGATAGTTCCAGTTCCGGAAAACGAATTGCCAGTCAGATTGCCAGAAAATGTGGATTTTTCTGAAAAGGGTGCGTCTCCCCTTCCAAAGATAAAAGAATTCGTCGAAACACAGTGCCCTCGTTGTGGAGAAACTGCTATACGGGAAGTGGATACGATGGACACTTTTATCGATTCTTCATGGTATTATCTCAGATACATTAATCCACATATAGAAGATAAGCCTTTTGATATCAATGATGTGAATGAATGGCTCCCTGTGGATCAATACATCGGTGGGGTAGAACATGCCATCCTTCACCTTATGTATTCAAGGTTCATTACGAAGGTATTGTATGATCTGGGCTACGTGAATTTTGAAGAACCTTTTGAAAATCTCTTCACACAGGGTATGATCTACTATAAGGGAGCCAAGATGTCGAAATCCAAAGGAAATGTCATATCTCCCGATGATTTAATTGCTCGTTATGGGGCGGATTCTGTGAGGATGTACCTTTTATTCATCGGACCTCCTGAAAACGATGCGGAATGGAATGATTCTGGTTTTGAAGGTGTTCATCGTTTCATCTTGAGGATATGGAGACTTTACGATGAATACATACCCGGGTTGAAGAATCTGAATACAAAGTGTCTGTCTGTAGAAAACCTGTCAGGCGACGAGAAAAATTTGTACGTTAAGTTGAACAGGATCACCAAAAAAATAACTGAAGATATTGAACGCGGCTTCCATTTCAACACTGCAATCAGTGGACTCATGGAGCTCTTAAACGAAGTATATGGTTATGTGCAGCGAAAAGAGGAGGCTTCCAAAGATTTCGTACTCCTGAAGTTCATCTTAGAAAGATTTGTAACCCTAATATACCCGTTTGCCCCTCATCTGGGAGAAGAGTTATGGGAGCTTTTGGGTAATGATCCTTTCCTGGCAGATAAGTCCTGGCCCGGTTACGATGAGAATGTGCTCATTTCTGAAAGATATACCTTACCCATAACGATAAATGGTAAGGTACGTGATAAAATAGAAGTAGATAGAAATATATCGGAGGAAGAGATCAAACGCCTGACTCTGGAGAGAAAAAGGATTAAGAAATGGATAGAGAGAAAAAGGGTAGAAAAGATAATAGTGGTTAAGGAGAAGATCGTGAATATAGTTGTCAAATGAGAATATCGATGACTGAAATTTTAAAGAGAATGAGGTGAATGATGATTAAGTGTAATATCCCAAAACCTACTGTTAAAAGACTCTTTCTATATATAAGGTGTCTTAGAAGGGTGGATGTCAGTATTCACCCAACCATTTCTTCGAAAGAGTTAGCAGACAGGCTGAGCTTAAATGCGAATCAGGTACGTAAAGACTTTTCCTACTTTGGCAAGTTTGGGAAACGTGGTGTGGGATATAGAGTAACGAAGTTGAGAAAATATCTGGAAAAAATAGCCGGGATAACTACTACCTGGAATTTAGCAATAGTAGGTATGGGCAATCTGGGAAAAGCAATTTTTCACTATAAGGGATTAGAAAAATCATCATTTAAGATCGTTGCTGCCTTTGATAAAGACCATAGGAAAATTGGTAAAAAGATAGGTAAAGGGTTTGAGATAATGGATATAAAGGATTTTTCCTCGGTAGCTCGTAAGCAGAAAATAGACATAGTCTTATTAAGTGTTCCTGCAAGCGCAGCCCAGGAAGTCACAGACATAGTAGTTAAAAGTAAGATCAAAGGAATACTGAATTTTTCTACCATTCATGTAAAAACTCCGGAAGATATATCGGTAGAAGATGCAGATTTCAGTATATTCCTGAGAGCCCTGATTTTCAGCATAATGTATCAAGAACAATGTCTGTAAAACGCGTTGCTGTTCTTGGCTCAACGGGTTCAATAGGTAAACAAACACTGGAAGTAATAAGCCATCTAAGAAATTACGAAGTCGTTTCTCTAAGTGCTAATGAGAATTTGACATTGTTGATCGACCAGATCAGAAGATTCCATCCGGAAAATGCCTACATCCGAGATCCTCTGGATGCTAAAATCCTGAAAAAGTTTTATCCAAGAATAAATATATTCTCTGGAGAAGATGGGCTTTACAAACTCACAGACATTCCGGTAAACGTCTGTGTCGTTGCTATATCAGGCTTTGCAGCATTAAAACCATTGTTGAACTTGATTAAAGTAGGTATAGATAGAATAGCACTGGCCAATAAAGAATCCATTGTATGCGCGGGTAAGATAATAACCGAAAGATTGAGATATTCTTCTTCAACATTAATTCCAGTGGATAGCGAACACAGTGCAATATTTCAATCTATATCTGCTAATTCCCGAAGTGATGTATCCAGATTGATCTTAACTGCTTCTGGAGGATCGGTAAGGGATATTCCTATCGATGAATTAAAAGCAGTGGATGTTGAAAAAGTATTGCAGCATCCGAATTGGAAGATGGGTAATAAGATCACCGTGGATTCGGCAACTATGGTGAATAAAGCATTTGAAGTTATAGAAGCGAGATGGTTGTTCGATGTGGAACCAGAAAAGATAGATGTACTCATCCACAGGCAGAGCATAATTCATTCACTTGTTGAGTTCATCGATGGAAGTGTGATAGGGCAAATGAGTACGCCGGACATGAGACTCCCAATACAGTATGCC
>QNAT01000079.1 GCA_003641555.1 Thermotoga sp. | reverse complement strand
TCATAACTCCATACCCAGCCCAAAACATCCGCTTTATTGAAATTGTTTGCTCGGCATTCAATTACCACCTTTTCAACCTCTTCCATCGTTACAGGAGCATTCAACGGACCAATATGAACAGCCTTATCGCCTTTTCTGCCATGCAAGTATCTAAAACCAGTCAAAGTCTGAGCCTGATAGAGTTTAAGCATAAAGTTTAAATAATCTTCTTCTTTATCTTTCCAGTAAATTGTCTCATAATTTCCAATATTCCAGATTTCAAAAGGTCTTGCTGGTTTTCCATATTTCTTATGCTTCATTTTTATTTTCCTTTATATCAAAATCCCTTAGATTCAGTTTTTTTATAACAAATGATTTTACCTCTCTTGCAAGTTTAAGATACTCTTTGGTTTCATTAAAAGAGGGTATATAAAATTCATCAGGGTATCTAATATCAACCGCAAAGAAACTCAAACTGGAATTTTTTCTCTATCAAGATTTCCAAACTCTTTATCCTCTTCAATACATAAATTTAAGAGTACCTCAAGGTCATGTGTCTTCCTTGCACGGACATCTTTGTAGGTCAAATATGCCTTAAAGTACTTTTCCACTGCCTGCTGGCAGTGAAAACATATTGCATCAGTCGGGGGTTCTTCAGATGTCAGTATGTATTCAGCCACCTTTAAATCACTTTCTGCTTTTTTAAACCATTTTAATATGTATTCCTTTTTCTTCATATCCTTATACCTTCCAGAAATGCCTCATTTGAGACGGTATTGACCACATTTTTTTCTTCTTCAAAACTCTTCAATGACTTGATGATAATATCAAAAGATGTATATCTCATCTTTTTGTGTAGCTCGCCTGAAATCTTTACCATAAGTTTTCTTTTATCTTCAATTGAAATCTCTTCGTTGAGGATGACGAGGATGTCATAATCACTCTCTTCATCAAAATCTCCTCTTGCCCTTGAGCCAAAAAGAAAAATATTATGCAAGGTAAATCCATTCTTCCCTAAAACCCTTCCCACTATTTCCTTTATCTTTTTCTCTATCTTCATTTTCATTCCTCCATCAATTCCTTTGAATTGTGGATATCCAATAATCTCTTTCTTGTAACCTGGATAGCAAATTTGGATAAATCACAGCCTACCCAACGCCTGCCGAGTTTCTCTGCGACTGCCAATGTGGTTCCAGAGCCGCAGAAGAAATCTGCAACGATGTCGCCAGGGTTGGAAGAGGCAAGGATGATGCGTTTTAGAAGGGCTTCAGGTTTTTGGGTAGTGAAATCTAAAATTTCAGAGTGCACATATCCAATAGTTGCAATATCAGCCCACCAATCTTCTATAATTTTCCCTCTCTGATCTAATTCTAAAAGATATTTTTCAGATTTCCTTCCTGTAAAAGAAGTTTTTCCAGCAGCAATATTTGATTTTTTATATTGTACTCTTAGGTTTTCAATATTAAAAACATAATCATTATTTTTGGTATACCAAAGAATGTTATCGTGTTTTCTAGGAAAATACTTAGGCGTTTGTCCTGCTCCAGTATAACTCCACACAATCTCATTCCTAAAATTCTCATACCCAAATATCTCATCCATCATCACCTTTACATAATGCCCTACATGCCAGTCTAAATGGACATAGATTGAGCCATTCTCAGCCAGCAGCTCTCTCATCAAACCCAATCGCTCATACATATATTTAAGATAAGAGGCAATTCCTCCGCTCCAGGTATCATTATACGCCCGCCTTTCTATGATAGATGGCTCTTTTTCTATGCTTTCATCTCCGAGTTTTGTCCTTACGGTAAAGTCTGCACCAGTGTAAAACGGCGGGTCAATGTAAATCAGATTAATCCTTCCAGCCCAGCCCTGTTTAATTAAAGATGACATCACGAGTTTATTGTCTCCCCAGATGAGCAGATTCTTCCAGTCTTTTGGATAATCTTTTGGCCACTGATCTTCAGGAAAAAGCGGAGCAGTAAATCCACCCTTGATTCTTGGCTTATTTACTGTTTCCACAACTTGAAAAGGGAGATTTGGCTTTTCTATTGGTATCTTCTCTCCTTTTTCGTATTTATCGTATTTTCCTGCCCAGAGCAGTTCCACATACTTTTTATTTACCATCTTCATTCCTTCCTTTAACATTACATCGACGTTCATATAACGAGACGGTGAAGTATCCGGAGGTACTGGGCAAGTCAAAAGCTTAAACAAAACATTTTGGATATCCCGCAGATATACGAAGTCCGCGAAGCGAACGCATATATCAAGGGTGAATCCCACCGCCTCGATATACAGAAATGAACAAAGCGAATTTCTGCATATCTATACTTTATTATACCAGAATCTCCGGGATATCAAATTTCCAGAATCCCGGATAGAATTATAAGAGATGTATCATCGATGAAAGGATGTTGTGTAGCAGTACGAACTCGAATGAATTGATTTTCTTATTTTAGATATGTTATAATCACTATGTGAAAAATAACACGAAGTATATTTGCGCCTGATATCAAGGTCTGACTCCATTATCTTTGAGAGCTGCGGCGAGTGTACACCATGTAGAGTGGGAACAGAGGAGGCATACAGAATAATAAACAGGATCTCAAAAGGTGAAGGAGAAGAAAGAGATATCAACACATTGGAGAGTCTCGGAAAGAGTATGATGTTAACCACCTTCTGTGGATTAGGAGAAACGGCACCCAATGTGATATACGATTTTTGAGGAAGTTCAGAGATGAGTGGCTTACTCATATAAGAGAAAAAAGATATGCTCTGTGAATGTATGTAAAGTGAGCTAAGGGAGGAAGGTAGATATGGTAAACATAAAGATCGATGGGAAAGAATATCAGGTACCCAGAGATACGACGATACTGAAGGCATGTGAAGCAGCAAGCATCGATATCCCCACACTTTGTTATCTCGAAGGGATCTCAGAAGAAGGTTCTTGTGGGGTCTGTGTGGTGGAGGTAAAAGGGACACGTACGCTGCAGCGTTCTTGCATTACAAAGGTTAGAGAAGGTATGGAGATCTTCACGAATACACCTACCGTTCGAGAGGCGAGAAAGGTAAATCTCGAACTAACACTCGCACATCACGATATTGCATGCCCAACTTGTGTAAGAGACGGTAATTGCGAATTGCAAGACGTGGCAAACAGGCTTGGGGTAAAAGAGGTTTCTTTTGATAAAATTCCTTCCCCATATGAAAAAGATGATTCTGGGCCGATAGTAAGGGATCCAGGTAAATGTATTTATTGCAGAAGATGTGTTTCAGTTTGCGAAGAGGTGCAGAGTGTGAATGCGTTGACCGTTGCAAATAGAGGTATAAAGACGTACATAGGAGCGCCATTCGGTAATCTACTCATCGATACCCCCTGTGTGAACTGCGGTCAATGTATCATGGATTGTCCCACAGGTGCCCTTACGGAAAGAGATGATACGGAAAGAGTGTGGAATGCACTTGCTTCGCCAGATAAATATGTGGTAGTTTCAACAGCCCCGGCTATAAGGGCTTCTATGGGAGAACTATTCGGCCTGCCTGCTGGGACGTTCGTGAGAGGTAAAGTTGCAACTGCCTTAAAGATGCTTGGATTTAAAAAGATCTTCGACACCAACTTCACGGCCGATCTCACGATCGTCGAGGAAGCAACAGAGGTGATAGAGAGGATTAAAAATAACGAGAAGATCCCAACTTTCACTTCCTGCTGTCCTGCCTGGATAAAGTATCTTGAAGAGTACTATCCTGAATTCATCCCAAATCTATCAACCTGCAAATCACCTCAGCAGATGATGGGAGCACTGGTAAAGACATATTTTGCTGAAAAGGCAGGTATCCCGAAGGAAAAGATATTCCATGTGTCTGTAATGCCCTGTACGGCGAAGAAATACGAGGCGGATAGACCCGAGATAAACTCAAGTGGAATTAAAGACGTGGATGTGGTCCTCACAACGAGAGAAATGGGGAGGATGATAAAACAGGCAGGCATAGATTTCGTAAATCTACCAGATTCAGATTACGATATTCCTCTCGGTGAATATTCTGGAGCAGGAACGATCTTCGGTGCAACGGGTGGTGTAATGGAATCAGCGTTGAGAAGCGCATACGAAATGCTTTCGGGCAAAACGCTCACAGATGTAGAATTCAAATCCGTGAGATTCCTTGAAGGGGTAAAATTTGCCGAAGTCGACATAGATGGGTCGAAGATAAGGGTAGGAGTTGCCCATTCACTTGGCAAAGCAAAAGAACTCATGGATATGGTAAAGGCTGGAGAAGTAAAGATACATTTCATAGAAGTGATGGCATGTAAGGGTGGTTGTATCGGTGGTGGAGGACAGCCCATTCCTACTACCGATGAGATAAGATTGAAGAGGAGCAATGCGCTGTATAAGGATGATGAGGAGAGGAAGATCAGAAAATCTCATGAAAATCCGTATATAAAGAAGTTGTACGAAGAATATCTCGGCAAGCCAGGCAGTGAAAAGGCACACCACTTGCTTCATACCCATTATGTGAAGAGAGAACTGTGGGAAAAAGTGAAAAGTAACGTGTAGGATCAGATCTTTAAGAGATAAATCAAAACCTGAGATCAGGAGGTCAAATGGATTTTCAGGATAGTAAGAGGATCAAATTCATCACTTATGCTGGGGTACTGCTTGCGATCGCTGCTTTATTCCCTGCCCTACATTTACCCCAATACATCACAGGTCCGGTAGTCAATTTTACACTCATCATTGCAACTTATATTCTCGGAATAGTTGGAGGAGTTACAGTAGGATGTTTTACTCCCTGGGTTGCCTTTATTTCAGGGCTTATGCCGGTTGCATTTCTTCCACCGATAATAATGGTGGGAAATGGAATTTACACGCTGACATTCGGCATTCTAAAGAATTATGGGATGAAAGGGAAGATTCTTGGAGTCGTTATAGGAGCAGTTCTGAAATATCTATTTCTCTCTTATGCGGTAACTCACCTCGTCAAGGCCCCACCGAAATTGATCCAGATGCTATCACTTCCCCAGCTGTTTACAGCACTCGTTGGTGGGACGATCGCCCTTGTCGTGATGAAGTCCGGTTATATTCCTGAGAAGGTACTGAAATGAATAAAAGATCGGGTGTTGCAAAACAAAATGATAGAGGTCTGTGTCCCATCGGACAGGACTAATGATCTGCTTACTCAACATTGGACACCACTTTTGTGAGTATGAAAAAACGAATTTCTGAATTAATCATTGGAGGAGCAGTTCACGCAGGAGTATTTGACTTCATATGAACATCCATTTGTGGAAAAGGAATATTTATATCATTTTCATCGAATTGCTTCTTTATGTTAAGAGCAAGGTTAGTTTTTACATCCAGGAAGCTGTATTTTCCCACATCTACCCAGAATCTCAGCAGGAAATTCACACTTGAGTCTCCAAATCCATCGAAGATGATAGAATTTCCCCTTTCCTGAATGATACCTTCTGTTTTTTTGATCACATCATTCAGCGTTCTCAAAACTGCGTTCAAATCAGCGCTATAATCAACTCCCACACTTATGTCAAATCTTCTCTCTTTAAAATGTGAATAATTCACGATAACTTTGTTCCATACCTGTCTGTTGGGCACTATGAGGCGTTTGTTATCGAAGGTATGCATTAGAGTTGACATAACACTTATACCGTCTACTACTCCTGTTATACTCCCTCCTATTTCTATCGCATCTCCTTCGTTGAATGGACGTATGAATGCAAGCATGATACCCGCACCGAAATTTGCTATTACATCCTGGATCGCTATGCCCACTATTATGCCTCCGGCTCCGAGTCCTGTTACCAGAGGAAGAACGTTGACCCCAAATACACTCAAAACTACAGCCAGAGCTATCAAATATATGAATGTTGATACAAGCATCTTCGTGGTAGTGAGCATGCCTTTCAACTTACCTGTCTTCTTCCCAAAGCGTTCAATAGCCCTCATCGTTAATCTAACGATAAGCCAGGTGATCGCGACGATTATTACACTCAAAATTATCTTGATACCATATTGAGAAAACCAGGAAACAAGATCAACAGTTTTCATATTTAACACCTCTCATATTATACTTTTTACACTCTACTATCTCGACTGTAAAATGCCAACCCACTATTATTATGTTCATTTCTTTTGTCTTGATACAAAAGAAATGAACCAAAGAAAAAATCAAGGCTAGTACGAAATTTGCTAAAATTCTTCGTAAAAATGCTAAAAATAATAGACTCGCTGCGCTCAGACAGTATCATTTTCTTAACGCATTTTTCCTCGAATTCC
>QNAT01000078.1 GCA_003641555.1 Thermotoga sp. | reverse complement strand
GGTTATTTACCATAAAAAAGAAGAAATTACTTTTACAAGAAAACAATGTGCCCGTTTTACAAAACATTAGGAGAAAAATGGAAGGCATGCCTAAGGTTCAAAAGCAAATAGCAAGATACATTCTCGAGAATCCTTTTAAAGTTGTAAGAATGCCAATTACACAACTTTCTATGGAAAGTGGAGCAAAGAGCGACTCTTCAGTTGTGAGATTCTATCGAACTATAGGGTTTTCAGGATTTTATGATTTCAAAGTAGTACTTGCCACAGAGCTTGCTGGCAAATCTTTTTATCACATCTACAATGGGGAAGATGTAAAGATAAATGATGGGATTGAAACCATTAAACAGAAGATTTTTCTTGGTGCCATGAAAACATTGCAGGAAAATCTCGAAATCCTGAATTATGAAGTTTTAACAGAAGATCTCGATCTCATAGAAAAAGCTAATAGGTTGATCTTTCTTGGTTTTGCATCTTCTGCCGCTATAGCATTAGATGCTTATTTTAAATTCTCGCGTTTAGGGCTAAATTGTCATTTTTCAACGGACCCTCATATAAATGCCGTTATCCTTGCGGAACCACATAAAGAAGATGTAATTTTTGGTATATCGTATTCTGGTGAAAGTAAGGATGTGGTTATACCAGCACGACGTGCTAAACCTGTGGCAAAGGTAATTGCACTTACAGGTTTCCCTGATTCTTCTTTGGGTAAAATTGCAGATATTTGCATTACTACCGTGTCTAAAGAAATGAATTATCGAACCGATGCCATGGTATCAAGAATTGTACAACTTGCTGTTGTTGATATTCTTTATACGAGTCTTGCTGTAAGAAAAGGTTCTCAGGGGTTGGATAAATTGAGAATATCACGTCAGTCATTATCGTATCTTAAATACTGAATTAATAAGGAGGGGAAATTATGGATAATTTGAAACTATCAGGAGAAAAAGTTAAAGGTATTATTCCACCTGTTATAACTCCTTTTGACAGTCATGGTAAGTTTGACCCAAAACGGATGGAGGATTTTCTGAATTTTCTTAAGCAAAAAGTTATGGGAATGTTCGTTTGTGGGACTTATGGTTCCGGTCCCTTAATGAACGTGAGTGAACGGAAACAGGTTTTGGAAACAGTTATGAGAGTAGTGGGTGATTCGATTCCAGTAATAGCTCACGTGGGATCTTCAAATCCGAATGATGTATTCGAGTTAGCCCAACATGCCGAACAAGCAGGGGCTGCAGCAGTAGCATCTGTGCCTCCATTCTATTATGCAACTTCGTACTATGATGAAGATCTAAAACGATTTTTTGCCAAGCTTATTGATACCGTTGATATTCCAGTTTTTCTTTACAATAATCCCAAGACAGTAGGAATTTCCATTAGTATAGATTTACTGGAACAGTTACATAATGAAGGATTGGCAGGTGTAAAAGATAGTTCTTTTGACCTTTCGAATTTCTATAAATGTAAATATCGGCTGAATCTTCATCAATTTAAATATATCATTGGGACCGAGATGTTTATCGTCCCTACCATACCATTGGGGGCAGTTGCTAGCATCTCAGGATTAGCCAATGCTTTTCCAGAACTTGTTGTGCATCTCTATGAAGCCATTGAAAATAGGGAATACAAACAAGCATTTGAACTTCAAGAGCAGGTAAACTATGCACGTGAAGTCCAACATATGGCACAAAGTATTCCAGCTATTCATACATTGTTGGAATTCAGGGGTATTGATGTAGGATATCCGCGCCATCCTTATTCGAAGGTTGAACCCCAAGTAAAGGATAAGATGAAAGATGCAATAAAAAAACTTGGGATATTTTCTTGATTCTGGAGGGATTTTATGAAAGTTTTAGGTCTTGGAGAAATAATGATCCAACTCAATCCACTGAATAAAGGTCCATTGAGACATGCAAATATTTTTGAACGACATGTTGCTGGCAGTGAAGCCAATGTGATCATAGGCATGAGTAGACTTGGCTTCTCATCCGGGTTTCTAACTGCGGTGGGAAACGATGAATTTGGCAAAACGGTTATCTCTACGCTAAGATCGGAAGGTATCGATACGAAGTATGTGAAGGTGAAGGAAAGTTATCCTACAGCTGTTTATTTCGTTCAGCGTGGGTTTCCAGTGCCTGCCAAAACTGATGTCTTCTATTATCGAAAAGGCTCTTCATTTTCAATGCTGACACCAGATGATATTGAAGAAGATTGTTTTAAAGATATTGATCTATTTCATGTCAGTGGAATAACCCCAGCTCTATCAGAGAGCTGCAAAGCAGTAACACTGAAGGCAATTAAGCTTGCTAGAGAAAATGGAGCTAAGATTTCTTTCGATACGAACGTTCGAAAAAAATTGTTAATGAATACTAGTAGAGCTTTAGCATGTTTGGAAGATTTCATCAAAAGCGCTGATTATTTAATTACAGGAAAAGGTGATCTGGACTATATTTTTCCAGGCCTGGATCTAAGCAACCAGTTAAGCAATCTTGCAAGAATTGCCTCTAATAATGAATTGATAATCGTAAAAATGGGTAAAAGTGGTGTTAGTGCTTACGTAAAGGGAGAGTTAATACACTCTAAAGGCTATACTGTTGAAGTTGCGGATGAACTCGGAGCGGGTGATGCTTTCGATGCAGCATTTCTCGCATCGATAATTTTAGGTAAGAACATACAAGAAGCGTTGCGTTTTGGTAATGCGGCAGGTGCAATTGTAGTTGGAGCCATTGGAGATATTGAGCCACTTCCTGGGTGGAAAGAACTCGAAACTTTTTTGTCATTTCAGGAATTTGGGGAGAAGAAACTCTTAAGGTGATCGACATGAGTGAAGTAGCATGCTTTGGAGAACCTTTAGTAGGATTCTATGCAAAACAAGATATTATAGAAGAACTTCCATCATTTACAATGGTTATAGGTGGAGATACATCGAATGTTGCGTTGGGTGTTGCAAAGCTTGGTCACCCTACTATGTATATAACTAAACTTGGGGATGACATTTTCGGAAAACAGATTTGGAAAACCTGGAAGGAAGCAAGTGTAGATACCTCTTATGTTTTCATAGATGATTCTCATCAAACAGGTGTATATTTTACGCTCTTTGATTCTGATAAAAAACACCACTTTGTTTATATACGTAGGGATTCAGCAGCAGCAAACTTCTCTGTAAAGGATGCCGAGACAGTTTCATTAAAAAACATAGAGATCTTCCACCTAAGTGGTATTTCTCAGGCTATAAGTAGGCATGGTTTAGAATCCTCATTTTATTTCATGAGGAAATGTAAACAAATGGGAATCACAATTTCCTATGACGTTAATTATCGAAGTGCATTGTGGAGTCAAGAATTGTTCAAGAGTGTGGCATGGTTCACAATAAAGCACTTCGCATACTTAGTAACTTTGAGTTTAGATGAAGCAAGAGAGCTTGGATTAAGAGGGAATCCCAAAGAAATAGCGAAAAAACTCATAAGGAAAGGTCCAAAGATCGTGGCAGTCAAACTGGGTAATGAAGGTTGTGTAGTTAGTTCACTTGAAGGAACAGAATATCTTAAAGCTTTTGATGTGCCTGTTGTTGATACTGTTGGAGCAGGAGACGCATTTACTGCTGCGATGATCGTCGGAATTCTGGAACATATGAATCTCAAACATATGGCCTATTTTGCTAATGCTGTTGCTTCCCTGGTGTGTAAATCTGTTGGTTCAACGAGTAGTCAACCTACTCGTAAAGAAGTTAAAAAGTTTATGGGTGTGAAAAAACACACCTAAATTTTTTAAGGAGGTATTGATGATGAAAAGACTACTGGTTCTTGGTTTGCTTGGTGTATTTCTCTTAGGATCGTTAGTTTTGTTTGCCGCATATCCAAGCAAAGCTGTGACTGTGATCTGCCCTTGGGGTGCTGGAGGAGGAACAGACAGACTAGCACGTTTTTTGGCTGAACAACTGCAGCATGAGTTTGGTAAGCCTTTCGTTGTTGTAAATCGAACAGGTGGCGGGGGAGCTGTGGGACATGCAGCAGGAGCTTATGCCAGACCGGATGGATATACTCTTACACTTGGGACTCTCGAAATCTCAACCATGCACTGGATGGGGTTGACACGTGTTGGGTACAAAGATTTTGATTACATAATTCAATTGAATCAGGATCCATCTGCAGTAATAGTCAGATCTGATGCTCCATGGCATTCTATAACTGAAATGTTAGTAGATATTGCTTTGCACCCGAGAAAATACAAATTTTCTGGTTCAGGCGCAGGAACAATTTGGGACCTTGCAAGAATAGGGATGTTTCATGCTGTTGGAATTCCTCCAGATTATGTTATATGGGTGCCTACAAAAGGGGCAGCTCCTTCTATTGTGGAGTTACTTGGTGGACATGTTGATGTAATAACTTGCAGCCTTCCAGAATCTGCTTCTCAAGTGGAATCAGGGCAGTTTAAGGCACTTGCAATAATGGCAGATAAAAGAGATCCACGATTCCCTAATGTACCAACTCTTAAAGAATTGGGAATCGATTGGTCAGCCGGAACATGGAGAGGCATTGTAGCACCAAAAGGAACCCCAAAAGAAGTCATAAACACCCTTTATAAAGGATGCTTGAAAATAGCTAGTTCAAAAGCATTTAAAGATTTTATGAACAAAAATGGTTTCGGCATTCAAATTAGAGGCCCTGAGGAGTTTTACAATTTCGCGAAAGAGCAGAATGATACATGGGAAAAAATCCTAAAAATTGGAGGATATGTAAAATAATAATGATTTCCTACCCCCTAAAAAGGGGGTAGGAAATCTCAAATTTCTTATGGGAAAGAAAACTTTCTGGTTTGGGATCACATTAATAGGTATTGGTATTTTGGTAGTTGCTGTATCATCGACTTTTCCAGGTTTTGTAGTCGGGGGGAAAAAGCTTCCGGGACCTGGCTTTTTCCCTACCATTCTTAGTATAATCTTAATGATCGGGGGTATCTACGAAATTCTTATTTCTCTACGAACTAAGGGAGTTAAAAAATATAGAAGATCTTTCGTAGAATATTGCAAGGACTGGGGGAACCAAAACATTTTCATTGTCATTCTCAGTCTGATCCTTTATGTCCCCATTATAAAGTGGATAGGCTTCATTGTTGGAACCTTTTTGTTATCTTTACTCCTTACGATACGGTTAAAAGCTACCTGGCTACGAGGAATTATAACTTCGGTAATACTGGTAATCATCATAATATTAATCTTTGAAAAAATTTTCAAAATTTCACTGCCAGAAGGTATTTTTGGAATAAATTTTTAGGAAGGGCGTCAAAATGTCAGTACTCAAGATTTTTGAACCAAATATTTTAATTCCCTGGCTTTTAGCAATGGGATTTGGGATATTTGTAGGTGGAATTCCAGGGTTAACCGCAACCATGGCAGTAGCATTGATAATTCCTATTACGTACTACATGTCTCCACTAGCGGGTCTAGCAATGGTACTTGGAGTTACTTTCACTGCTATATTTTCAGGTGACATACCTGCAACTTATCTCAGGATCCCAGGGACCCCTGCTTCTGGAGCAGCTGTTCTTGATGGTTACGAAATGACAAAAAAAGGGAAAAGTTCGTTAGCTTTGACACTCGATTTAATTTGTTCAAGTATTGGTGGAATAATTGGTGTTCTATTACTCATAATGGTAGCACCTCTACTTGCAAAATTTGCTTTACAATTTACAAACTTCGAGTACTTTTGGCTTGGTTTATTCGGCCTCAGTATGAGTGCTGTACTAAGTAGAGGGAATATTTTTGGAGGTTTAATATCTGCAACTCTCGGATTGCTGATTTCCACTATTGGGATTGACATAACCACAGGTTATCCAAGATTCGCTTTTGGTAATGTTGAGCTCATGGGTGGCATTGGTTTTATTCCTGCGATGATTGGTTTATTTGGCATCTCAGAAATTCTAAAAAGTGTAAAAAGTAAAGAGCATATGAAAACAGCGAGTATATCTGAAAAGACTCGGATATCACTATTCAAAATTCTTCCTATCGTTTGGAAACGGAAATGGATAGTTTTAAAATCATCTTTAATCGGAACCTTCGTGGGTGCACTTCCAGGAGCCGGAGCTGATATAGCAGCCTGGGTAGCATATGGGATCGAAAAGAAAACATCTAAACATCCTGAAAAATTTGGTACCGGAACTGTTGATGGAGTTGTTGCTCCCACTAGTGCGAATAATGCTGCTCTGGGAGGTACCTGGATACCAGCACTGGTTTTTGGTGTACCAGGCGATACAGTAACGGCTATAGTACTTGGTGCAATGTTAATGTATGGCT
>QNAT01000077.1 GCA_003641555.1 Thermotoga sp. | reverse complement strand
TTTCTTTTGTATCAAGACAAAAGAAATGAACATAGATTGGTGGGTCAAAAACATCTTGACTTTTTACATCTGTGGCAATTTAATGTTTTCTTTACCTCGATTATCTTACATAAAGATAGTTTGTTGTGGTAAAATAAAGATACTGGAGAGATGGCCGAGTGGCTGAAGGCGCTTGCCTGCTAAGCAAGTATGGGATTTTATCTCATCGAGGGTTCGAACCCCTCTCTCTCCGCCATCTTGTGCCCGTGGCTTAACGGATAAAGCAACAGATTGCGGATCTGTAGATTGGGGGTTCAAGTCCCCCCGGGCATACCAGTTAAAATATTGATTAGTTGACTCTTTCTTTCAGGTTGTAGAGCATGTATGTAGTTCCTACTACAGCACTTAAAACACCAAATGAAAAATAGGAAAATGAAAGACTTTTCGCATCCGATAGAATCCCACCTAATATGCTGCCGTTCATTATAGCAAAACCGTTCATTACCATCCAAAAGAGAGCTTGCGCTCGAGATTTCAACTTTTCAGGTATATATTCATTTATATAGCTGAATATGGAATAATATACAAATATGTAATTAGTAGCATGTAATAATTGAACACCTATAAGAGCCATCTCAGAAGAAACATGAGATGTTACTAACCATCTTATTCCGTACATCATTACCCCAAATGCCAGGATTTTTCTATTGCCAAATCGCTTTATTATCTTATCAGCATAAAATAAAAAGGGAATTTCACTTATAGCCATTACAGACATTCCTATCCCGGCTATAGAAACTTTGAAGCCTTTTTGAGCAACGTATACTGGATAAAAGGAGATTCCAAATGATCCAGAAGATATGCCTATAAAAGCTACTAACAACATCAGTATATATTCTTTTCTCTTTAGTATATCTATATAATGAGAAGTTTTACGATCTTTAGATTTATTGTACCCCTGTACAGGTGGTAACTGGATAGAAAGCAAAAAGCATAGAGCACTTGTTGCGGAATATGATAGGAAGATGATCCAATTACCAAAATTGCTTATCAAATATCCCATCATCAAAATCATAAGGGAATAACTTATAGACCCCATCATCCTGGATCTCCCAAAGGAAAATCCTTCATATGATAGATATTGGATACTCATGGATTCTGCAATCGGCACAATTGCAGTTGTAAAAAAAGACATGATCATAAGAACAATAGCTTTGCCGAGAAAAGTTGGAATCAAATAAACTAACCAGATCGATGCGATTCCCATCCCTGAGATCAATGTTAAAATATTGTTTTTAAGTTTTTTATCTGCTAAGCTTAGCCAAAATGGGTTCGCTATTAAAGACATAATAGGCCCTATGGCCAGAAGAATACCTATCTGGCTCTTTGAAAGTCCTATGCTGTCAAAATAATAAGCAAAGTAGCCATATGTGGAAACGATCATATATATGGCTGATTCTAAGAGATAGAATTTTACTATATTCTTATGAATTGGAGGCAAAATAACGAGTTCCTTTATTCCTTCAAAGAGGAATAATCAATTATACGAATTTCCGCATTTTCTACAAGAGCGATTTCTGGTCGTATAATTCTCTTTTTATTCAGAAATTTTTTTAGCGTATGATTGCCAATTTTCAAGGAAGTGGGCGATATATTTATCCCGAAGATCATTGCTTCATCCTGAGTTAGGTTTCCTGCTGATACACTTCCATGGATCGCACCTATTACTATTATGTTACCACCACTCGTGAGCTGAGCACCCTTATTCACATTTCCAACAACCGTTATATTTCCATCGTAACTAAGGAGTTGACCAGATCTTATAGTTTTTTTAATATATAAAGTTTTGAGATCTCGCTTAGAATTAATCCATAGCGGAGCAGTTGCTTCCATCTTCATTTCCTGTTTATCCTCTTTTCCTTTTCTTCCTTTTCTCAAGGTTACTTCTTCTACTATGATATCTTTTGATTCCAGACTGCGAACGATATTGGATATAGTTCTCGTGTGAGACACTCCATCCACCAGGCTTAATTTCACTTTCTGACCCTTGAATAGATCAGGTTGTATTGATAACTTCTCATCCAATGCATCGAGCACATTTTTAACCTTTTTGAAAGGCATAACGATCACTTCAATTCCTTTTAACGACATTTTTATCTCAACTTGCTCCATTCTGCTCACCTCTGAAGTAATATTCGATCAATTTACGTGCTATGGGTGCAGCTGTATCCCCCCCATGTCCTCCTTCTTCAACAAGTACTAAAATACTTATCTTTGGGTCTGTAGAGGGAGCATAACATGCAAACCATGCATGCGTTATATCTTTCAAGGGCAACTGAGCCGTACCAGTTTTCCCTGATACCGGTATCTTACATCCTGTAAATGCATCGTAAGCCGTGCCTCTGTTTTTTAAATCCCTTTTACTATTCCCGCTTCTACTTATCACTTCCCTTAAACCTCTCTGGACAACTTTAAGAGATTCTGGTTTTAATAAGACCTGTCGAGAGATTATAGGGTAAAAATATTTTTCCAATTGCCCATCGGAATTCGTTATACTGGCAACTATCTGTGGTTTATAAATTAGTCCATCATCGGCAATGATATCCATCATACGAAGTATCTCGATAGGAGTTAAAGACATGTAACCCTGTCCAATAGATAAGTTTATCGTATCACCTGGATACCATATATCACCTCTGTTACTCATTTTCCAGATTGGGGTAGGGAAGAATCCTTTTACTTCTCCTGGGAGATCTATTCCGGTTTTGTTAGCCAACCCCACTTTTTTTTCCATCTCTGCAAGTTTATTTATGCCTATCTTTAATCCTGCCTGGTAGAAGTAAACATTACAGGATACGGCAAGGGCTTTTATCAAGTTTGTTACACCATGTCCTGTTAATAACCAATCCTTATAGATCTTTACCACTTTATCCTTACTGTTTTTATAACGGAAATAACCATCACAAAATATAGTAGCTTCCGGGGTCAGTTTTCCACTCTCGAGCCCTGCTATTGCTATGAAAGGTTTTATAACCGAACCTGGCGGATACGTTTTCTGAATTGCTCTGTTTAACAAGGGCTTAGATGGGTCTTGAGATATATTTCTCCAGGTTTTACTATTCATCCCTTCAACAAACATATTGCTATCGATATAGGGTATAGAGACGAGAGATAAGATCTTACCACTTTTCACGTCTTCTACTATTACAACACTATTTTTACCCCTGGTTATATCCGTAGATGAAAGAAGATATTCAATTTTATTTTGCATTTCTATATCTATATTCAGGTGAAGATCATCGCCATTTACAGCAGGTGATGCAATATGTGTATCAACGATATTACCAAACGCATCTCTTTTTATGATAAGTTCGCCGACTCTGCCATGGAGATATGGTTCATATTCTGCCTCCAAACCATCTTTCCCAATTAGGTCGAACATCCTATAACCTAACTTAGAATATTCTTTCAATTCATCTTCGCTTATTTCTCCAACATATCCGATCACATGTGAAATACTCGAATGAGGATAGTATTTTCTTTTATCTAATATTGCGATAGTAAATGCAGGATTATTCCATTCCATAATGTTTAATGAAACATCCTTTGTGATTTCCTTTTTTCTGTAGATCACGTAATCCATACTTTTAGGATAATGAGAAGCGAAGTCTGTTACTTTGCTTGTACTTATACCAGTTAATTTCGCTGCCTTTTCTATAGCTTTTTCACGTTCGAATTCATCCATCTTATTCAGGTTTCTCAAATTTATGCGAAGGTAATAAGCAGGTACATTCCAGGCAAGTGGAATTCCCTTACTGTCATATATCCTTCCCCTTGAAGGTTCTATTCTCACCTTCTCGTAGCGGAATCTATCTACCAGGTTTCTGTAGCGATCTCCTTTTATTACCTGCAAGCTCATTAAACTTCCCAGCAAGATGACTATAAGGGTGATGGTTGCGAATAGCAATATCCAGATGCGAGAGATCACTCTTCCTTAACCCCCTTTTTTACTGCTAACAGGAAAAGAAGATAAAAGACAAAAGAACACAAAGCAGAATTCGCAAGAGTTAACAATATCGATTCTATTTCTAAACCTGTTGGCACCACGAGTAGTCTCATAAGATATTTCCAAAAATAATACAATATATATGAAAATAATACTGTGAAGTAAGCGTGATATTTTCGATTGTAAAGAATGCGATTCATTATGTATATGAATCTATCGAGTAGCAAGAATGCAATAACACTCGTTCCTAATAGAGCATTGGTAGATACATCATCTAAAAGACCTGCGAGAAGAGCAAAGGGTAATCTAGTTTTCGTATCACCTTTATTCAATATCATGATCAATATGAAATACCCTAAAAAAAGCTCAAAATGAATGCTACCGATAGAAAGATGATCTAATATAACATGTTGAACGCCAGATAGTATTGGTAATAATAAAAAGAATATCAGTGTCTTTATCATTTTTCCATCTTCTTTGAACTTTCTAAGACTAATACGTCTTCAACATCTTTAAAATTTACCACGGGTAAGACTATCAACTGTTGATAGTACTGGAATTGCTCACTATTCCTTACTTCCTTTACTTTGCCTACCAGTATATTTTCGTTTACCCCCGAAAGTATAGAACTCAACTCACTTTCTTTTGATACATATACCTTATTTCCTTTTTTTATTTCCTTATTCTTTTCGATGTAATCGATCGTTATTTCATCTCCCCCGCTTCCGTTCAACAAACCTTCGACTTCGGATCCGTCTTCAGTCACCACTGTAACCCTCATTTTGAACCTCGAATCTACAATCAGTTTTACAGTAGATGTCATATTCGTTATTCTCACCGTTTTCCCAATAAGGGCATGTGTTTTATAATCCAATACGGGAAGATCTGTTCTCATAGCATAGTTTTTTCCTTTATCGATCACAAATTCCCGAGTCGTTTGAAAGATATTTTTAGTTAAAACAGTAGCCGGTATAACTCTTATAGTACTCGATGATAAAGAACGATATGAACTCAGCCTTTCATATCGCTCTTTATAATAGTTCAATGCTATTTTAAGACGCTCATTTTGTGTAGTCAACTCCCGATTTTTCGCTTCTAATTTCGATATATCATTGAGATTAGAATTTATCTCTGTGAGATCTATGATCCCTTCTCTAAGTCCTATTGAAGGTAAATAAAAAACATAGATAATGTCATTTGTAAAGGATTTTATGGAATAAAAGATCTTTTCGTATCTGAAGTCTATAATGAATATTATCAAAAAAATAAACATCATCGATAAATAGATGGATATATCACGTGTATTCAACTTCTAATTCTCTCCTCAGATTCATTCGCCAGAATACAACTTAGAGAGCATATTTATCTCCTCCAGAACGTTGCCTGCCCCGCGAACTACACAAGTTAAAGGATCATCTGCGGTTATAGCGTGAACATGGGTTTCAGTTTCTATTAGATTATCTATAGAACGAAGAAGTGCACCTCCTCCTGCTATAACTATACCTCTTTCAACTATATCTGCTGCTAATTCTGGTGGCGTCTTCTCAAGTGTTATTCTAATGCTTTCTATTATAGTAGATACTGGTTCCTTCATCGCTTCGCGTATCTCCGCACTATTAACCGTTATTCTCTTGGGCAACCCCGTTACAAGGTCTCTACCGATTACCTGTGTATCGAGTTCTTCTTCTAAAGGAAAAACGCTACCTATATCTATTTTTACCTTTTCAGCTGTTCTTTCACCGATGAGTAATTTATAGTTATCTCTTATGAATTGCACTATAGCTGCATCTAACTCATTTCCCGCAACTCTTATGGCTTCACTCGTAACTATAGCACCGAGCGAGATCACTGCTATTTCAGTCATACCCCCACCAATATCTACTATCATATTTCCATAAGAGTCTTCTACATCCAGACCACTTCCTATAGCAGCAGCCATAGGTTCATCTATAAGAAACGTCTTTCTCGAACCCGCATTTTTAGTTGCTTCTATTATTGCATTTCTCTCAACCTCAGTTATACCTATAGGAACACTTACAACTGTTCTTGGCTTCATAAAATGATTTCTGGAATACGCTTTAGACATAAAATATCTCAACATATTCTCTGCAATTTCATAATCTGCTATTACTCCATCTTTTAATGGCCTCGTGGCTATGATGTTCGATGGCGTTTTTCCTATCATTTTTTTTGCTTCATCACCAACCGCTAATATCTTATGAGTATTAGAATCTATTGCTATAACAGAAGGTTCATTCGAAACTATTCCCCTATTCTTAACATAGACAAGCGTATTGGCTGTACCTAAG
>QNAT01000076.1 GCA_003641555.1 Thermotoga sp. | reverse complement strand
CCTGATTTCTTCATCAGATTCATCAGTCCTGAGTGAATAGATTTCCCCTCCAATTTTCATTTCTACATGGCGTTTTTGCATAAAGAACCCTCACCTTTTCGTGGTTTTACAAGAGATACAATACAATGTTATATGTTATTGCACTTATTTTACTCTGAAAAATAAGTATACACTATAGCCTTCGGTAGATGAATCTCCTATTTCTGTCCCTGTGGCTCACCTGGTCCTGACCTGCAGGGCTGATCCACATTCCGAGTAGGGGCAGAACTTCAGTTTTGTCCGGTCCGCCAGAGGCGAATAACGTTATGGAACTTCGTCCCATCGAACAGGTTTAAAAACCTGTCCCTACGAAATGACCACATCATGCCTTTTAGGAGCATGAGCAAATAGTTACCATTACTTTTGAATTGCATTAGTCCGCTGGCTGGCAAATGTATCTTGCCTTTCTACTTCTTTCTTGCCTATATTTGATACAAACTCTTCTACCTTTTTTATGAGATCCCTTACCTTATTTACTTCAGCATTCAGGTTTTCTCTTAACCTTCGATTCTCCTTGCGTAAATCTTCGATCGTACTCTGTAATCTTTTGCGTTCTTCTCTAAATTTTTTATTTTCTTGTAGAACACTCTCATAATCCTGGAATATTGCATCAAGTTTTTCCTCAAGTACTTTGATCTCCTTTATCACATTAACCTCCTTCAACATAATCATGGCACTTACTAAATAAAATTATATCACAAAGTGGGTATCGGTAGGGTACTTTAGAATTCATATTTTGTTGGCCGAAGGAAAAGTTTTTCCAGCACTTCATCAGGAGCTTGTCTTTCTTCTACGATTTTGTATACTCCTTCACATATTGGTAATTCAACATCATAGCGTTTTGATAATCGAATCAGTGCTCGAGTTGTCGTTATCCCCTCTGCGAGTTTATCAAAATTCTCATGTCTGACGAATGCCTCACCAAATCTACGATTATGACTGTAAGATGAGAAGAGAGTCGCTGCGTAGTCTCCAATATGTGTCAATCCATAAACCGTCATTTCATCTCCTCCCATTGCTTTGACGAGACGAGATATTTCCCTTGGGCCTCTTGCCATTAGCGCCCCTTTCAAACTGCTGATGCCTAACCCGTCCAGCATCCCTGCAGCAATACCCATTACGTTTTTTGCGGCAGCTCCGACTTCTGCTCCTATTAGATCTCGACCGTAATAGAAACGAATCAACTCACTGCCAAATATCGACACCAAATGCCTGGTGAGTTGTATATCTTCTGATGCTATCACCATACAGGTAGGTATATTTTTAATGAGTTCCTGAACATGTGCTGGACCAAGCCAAACGGCTAATCCAACCGATCGCCCGATCTCATCCTGAAAAACCTCTGATAAACGCTTTCCTGTAGCCTCTTCCAGCCCCTTCATACATAATATGAACGTCTTATTGGAAAGTGAATATCGGCTGATCTGTTTGGATAACGCTCTTAAATTTTGAGAATTAATGGCAATGAGAATTATTTCCCCGGATAATGCCTTTTCAAGGGAACTTTCTACAGAAACGGAGACCGGCAGTTTGAGATACTCATTTTGCCTATTTCTGGCTAATATTTCACGTCTTCTGGATGATTCACGCCCCCAAAGAATAACACGATATCCGAGATGCGCAGAGTACCACGCCAGGCCTGAAGCCCAGCGGCCACAACCTAAAATAGAAACCGATGTTTTATTTTTTTCCACAATATCCCTCCATATATCTTTACATTTAGTAATTATTCAACCACAGAAGGCGGAGAAAACCTTGTATCGAGTTACATGAATTGACAAACTCACTGAACTCCATTTCTCCGTGTTTAGGTGGCAATAATGTTATAGAATCAGCGATCCGGCTTTGAATATCTCTTCACCACTTTCTTCTTTTAACTCAATACTCCCATTTTCAAATAAATTCATTACTTTACCTTTATGTATCTTTCCTTTAACGTCTATTAGCTTTACATCCGTACATAGAAGACGAAAGGAAAATTGTGACCATCGTTCATAGAGTGTTTTCGAGTCTATAGAATCATATTCATTCATAATCATTGTCAACATGCTTTTTATAGAATGCCTTTCTCCTGTTTGTTGGAGAAGAGAAGTTGCCTTGTCTTCCAGTGTTTCATCTATATCGTTGTTAACATTCAAACCAATTCCTACTATCTGCGAAATCTGATTCCCTTTTATAACATTTTCAACAAGTATACCTGCTATCTTCTTGTTTTTTACATATACATCGTTTGGCCATTTTATCCAGGCATCTACGGAATGCATCTTCAAGGTGCTAACCACAGCAACAGAGAATGCCATTGTGATATGCCATGCGTCCGAAACACCCTTATTTTTAAACAACGTAGAAAACCACAATCCTCCTGTTGGAGACAACCATGTGTTTTTCCCGCGCCCCCTTCCCCTATGCTGAATGTCTGCCCAAACAATACTCCTGTTGGGAAGTTCAGAGAGATGCGTCCTAACATAATCCATCGTTGAGTTCATTTCATCAATGTGTATGATATTCCAATCATTCATTTTCATGATATAATTATACACGATTTCAAGGGGGGATTCATTATGTTTGTTGGAATCATAGGAGTGGGGAATATAGGTTCTATTATTGCGGATACATTATCTGTTGATGGAAAAAATTTGTTCTTAGTGGATAGACACGAGTATAAACTGCAAAGGTTTGCAGAAAAAGGAGCACAAACGGCATTCGATATCTCACAACTTCCGAACTATCTTGATGTACTCTTTATTGCAGTTAAACCACAGGACGCCAGAAAGTTATTGAAGGAGCTCGGTTCAGTCGACTTCAATGTAAAGTATATTATCAGTACGGTTACAGGACTCAAAATAAGTGAAATCGATTCATGTTTTCATATTCCCCAGATCGTGAGAATCATGCCGAACATACCTATCGCTATAGGAAAAGGCGTTGTAGGAGTAGCATATGGGGATTCACTTTCCGGGAATGACAAAAAATTCGTTAATGAACTGCTCGCACCATTTGGAAAATTAGTTGAGGTAAAAGAAAAACTTTTTTCAGCAGTTACAGCATTGAGCGGAAGCGGCCCAGCATTTATTTTTGTCATTGTTGAAGCATTGGTAGATGCAGGTATGAAATTAGGCCTTTCCTACGAAGTCTCAATGGAGTTAATCCTCCAAACACTTAAAGGTTCAGCAGAATTACTCGAGAATGAACAAAAGCATCCTGGCGAATTGCGGCATTTGGTAACATCACCTGCTGGAACTACTATAGAAGGAATATATTCACTTGAGCAAAGAGGATTACGTGGAATATTAATGCAGGCAATTCAAGATACATACCGCAGGGCATGTGAACTAAGTGATGAACAGAAAGAAGTATAAAGGAGGTACTTATATATGAATTACACAAAGCGTATCGCATACGGAGGAGTATTCATTGCGAGTGGTATTGTCATTTCTATGGTCATCCACTCTCTTGGAGGACAGGCGTTAGGAAAGATGTTCTTACCGCTGCATTTCATAGTTATCCTTGCTGGGCTTCTTATAGGTCCATGGGTAGGTATGGTAGTAGGTGCTGTTATCGCACCGTTGAGTGGCTTGCTATTTGGAATGCCCCCACTTATGCCTCCCGTCGCTTTCTTCATGGCATTTGAAATGGCAACATATGGTCTTCTAACAGGTTATTTGGAAGGGCAGGGATTAAACGTCTATGTCAATCTTGCAATCTCTTTGACATCCGGGCGGCTGGTGTATTCTCTGAGTTATTACATTATTGGAGCGATGATCGGTATTCATCTTAAAGCCATTACTGCGATTCTCTTGAGTTTTGCAGTAGGAGGGCCTGGTATACTGATCCAATTCCTTTTGATCCCAGCCATATACCATTCTGTAAAACGTGCTCGATTGAGTTGAGAAATATTTTGCAATGAAAGATGAGAATGCTGGTGAGAAGCAGATTGGAGAACGAAGTCGATGTACTCGGAGGCGCTTTTAGAGATCTTTTGTTTTATGGAGAAATTCACTCAAGAGACCTCTTAGAAATACCGGGGGGAACAGGTTATAATGTATTTCTGGGTCTACAGACTCTGGGTGTAAAAGTAAACTTTCATGGCAGTGTTGGAAGTGATTGGCCTTTTGATAAAGTAGGTAAGATCAGGAAAGGTAAAAGCGGAGTATTTGTCTGTCGAAATGAAAGAGAAGTTCTTGCCGTTTACCGTGCTGTTAATCTTCTTACCGAATATGAAGATGTACATTCTAAAATTCTCTTTGCAACACTCGAGTGTGGAAGAAATGCGTTTGAGGAATATGCCAGTAGAGCAAAAGAAACTGGAATTATGGTAATCTTAGACCCTTCTCCTATTTTTGAATGGAGGGCAGAATATCTGGAACTTTGTGATTTGCTCTTGCCAAACTCAGATGAATACAAGATGATATTTGGTGAACACCCTGAGTTGAAAAGGATAGAAATGTTTGTGAAACTCGGAGTGGATGGAGGCATTTATTTCGAAAATAGTGAAGAATATAGATTATCAGTCTCAAAAGGTGGTAAATTTCCGTTAGGGTGTGGAGATGCGTTTGATGTTATGGTTGTATACGGTATGCTTAAAGGAATGGATTTTCGTGAAATATTGAAGATTGCGATCGAAGCCGGACGAAAAGCCTCTTTCATTCGAGGAAGTTCAACAGCAGTCGTCGAAGCAGTTAAAAATATTGACTAACTTCTATTTTTATTGTAAACTAACTTTGTAGATGCCGAGGTGGCGGAATTGGCAGACGCGTTGGACTCAAAATTCAATGGATCTTAAGGTTCGTGTGGGTTCAAGTCCCACCCTCGGCACTATTTGTTGTTTTTGCCACAGAGAGAGATGCAGAGAACACGAGAAAAACCTTGTGATAGGTAATTAGTGACAAATGAGAGACTTGAATATCATGTCTGTGTTCTTTGTGGTGAGATATATAAAGGGGAAAATTAGTGTCTTACTTTGAGAATTGTTCACTTTGTCCCAGATATTGCAGAGTAAATAGATATATTACTATTGGTGAGTGTGGCGTAGATGCTCATATTCGATATGCAAATGCCCTTCTATACAAAGGAGAAGAACCTCCAATATCGGGCAAACGAGGTACAGGAGCAGTTTTTTTCAGCGGTTGTCCTCTTCATTGTGTTTATTGCCAAAACTTTGCCTTCAGCCAGATGGCCCATGGAAAAACCATCGATCTAGCGCAATTGATAGATATATATCTTGCCCTTCAAAGGAAAGGAGCATGGACACTCGAATTGGTAACAGCTACTCAATATGCTCCGTATATTGTTGCCTCTGTAGAACAAGCGAGAAATGAAGGTTTAATTTTGCCTGTAGTTTGGAATACCAGTGGTTATGAGACAGCTGAAACTCTTGATATGTTAAAAGCAACAGTGGATATTTACTTAACTGATTTGATCTCTCTGGATGAAGATTTTTGTGAACACTATATAGGGGCTAAACATTATCCTGAAATTGCTAAAAAGGCGATTAAACATATGTATGAACAGAAAGGTAATTTACAAATAGATGGTGAAGGTAGAGCAAAGAAGGGGCTTATTGTACGTATGCTGGTCTTACCCGAGAATGTCAATCATATTGAAAAATCCCTTCGTTTTCTTTCGGAAGAGGTATCGAGATTTCTTTCCATCAGTGTGATGGACCAGTATACTCCAGTTTACAAAGCGGGTGAGTTTCCTGAACTTTCGAGAAAAATAACAGTGGGAGAATATGGAAGAGCACTTGCTACTGTTGAAGAATTCGGCTTTGAAAACGGATGGCGTCAAACGCATCGGCTTTCTGAAATGCCTGCCACAAAGAAGGTAATTCAGTGAGTTCGATGAGTTCTTGCATAATTCACATAACTCGATACAAGATTTTCTCTGGTTCTTTCGACTTGTATCAAGACAAAAGAAATGAACATAATAGGGGTATTTGAAAATAGAATGGATACGATTGTCTCAAGAGATTCATAGGGACAGGTTTTTAAACCTGTCCGATTCACCGTAGGTGAATAACATTATGGAACTTCGTTCCATCGGACAAGACTAAAGTCATGTCCCTACGATTATGGGTATGTATAGTGTGAGATGAAATTGTTCTGTTTAGGTTTTGACTTTAAGCCGGCATTACGAAATTTGCGTTAAGAAATTCGAGGAAAAATGTGTTAAGAAAATGATACTGTCTGAGCGCAGCGAGTTTATCATTTTTAACATTTTTACGAAGAATTTTAGCAAATTTCGTACTAGCCTTGAT
>QNAT01000075.1 GCA_003641555.1 Thermotoga sp. | reverse complement strand
GGGAGAAATCAATGTGTTTTTGAAGGTTCCTTTTCAAAGAATACTGTATTCATGCTATGTCCTGGACATCGTATGGCTTCATCGATGCTGTTTCTGGGTTATTTTTTGGCAAAGTTGAGCTTAACCCTTTTCTTGTTTTCTACCACATACATCGTAGCAACATTATATCACATTTCTATTTCACATGTCAAGGGATATCTAATCCGATTTATACCACAATATTCGTGACAACAAATATCGATGGTAAAAAATCCCCTATCGTTCTTGTATTAAGAGTTTTCAAGCCCTTTTTATTGAAAAATTTGGGGGGAAGATCCGCTAACATAAGAATCTGAGATATCCTCAACTGTTAACTCTTTAACTTGAGCCATTAGGGCTACAGTCTTTGATCCACCCTTTCCGAGATTTATCACTCCACCTTTTCCTATCTCGAGCTAGAAGGTCTTTAGAGATTCTCCTTCTTCCTTGACTATTTCGAATTTAGTATCATTCATAATTTCCTCCTTTATCCCTTTATCCCAGACGTAATGTGGATACCTTCAATGAGGTATCTGTTTGCCACCAAAAATATTATAACAGTAGGAATAGTTGTCAATGTTGCAGCGGCCATAAGATAATTCCATTGTATGCCTCCGTGTGTACTTTGAAAAAATGAAAGTCCTAATGTGAGCGTGTACATATCGTTACTTGTAAGAAATATAAGAGGTTTCAAAAAATCCTGCCATGACCATATAAATTGAAATAAAAAAAGCACAGATAATGCTGGTTTTGCTAGTGGAAGCATGATCCTGAACCATATCTGTATATGTGATGCACCGTCTATCTTGGCAGCATCTATTATTGTATTGGGAATTGTCATATAAAATTGTCTGAGGAGAAATATCCCCCATGCGCTTCCAAACCAAAAAGGAACCCATAAAGGTTTGAAAGTACCTAACCACCCAAAATTTTTGAATTCTATATACAGAGGCACCATAGTAACTGTAAAAGGTATCATCATGGTTGCAAGGGTTATTATGAATAAAGTGTCTCTTCCTGGCCACTTTATCTTAGAAAAACCGTAAGCCACAAAAGAAGATGAAAGTACACTTCCAATGCAAGACATTAAGGTAATCCAAATCGTGTTTAGAAAATACTTAAAAAAAGGAATAGTTCTGATTGCATTAATGTAGTTACTTAATTCCAGGTGTCGTGGTAGGAGATCGGGTGGTGTTTTCATAAAATCTTGCAAATGTGCAAGAGAGGTAAGAACCATCCAATAAAATGGGAAGATGAATATCACTGCTAATAACAGTAAAATTCCCCCAATGGCTATTTTATACATTTTACCTTTATTTGACATATCATTCACCACCATAATATATAGATTTACGACTCATAACAAATATCAATATAGTAAGTAAGAGTGTAACTCCAAATAATATCCAGGCAGAAGCACATGCATACCCCATACTTAAGAATCTAAATGCATTATCATAGATATGCATAGTCCAGGTATATGTTGATTTTACAGGACCACCCTTTGTCATTACATAGGGCAAATCGAAGAGTTGTAGTATAGTGATCATCCCGGTGATCAGGTTGAATAGAATTGCTGGTGAGATCATTGGGACGGTGATTTTCCTCAACTTCGTCCACCAGTTAGCACCATCTATTTTTGCGGATTCATAGAGTTCTTTAGGCACATCATTCAATGCCGTTAAATATATGAGCATACTATTTCCAATGAACCAAAAGCCAACGAGAATTATAGCAGGTTTTGCCCAGGTTGGATCTTGTAGCCAATTTGGTGGATTTAGTCCTAAACTTCTTATGAGAAAATTAAAAACACCGTACTGCCCATTTAACAATAAAGACCATATAATTGCCATTACAACGCCTGGAATTAATATTGGGAACAAATAAATTACTCTCGCCCATCTCATAATTTTGCTTCCTTTGACGGAATGCAACATGCTTGCGAGGATTAAAGCAGCAATTTGCATAAGAGGAACACCTATGCAAGTAAAATAAAAGGAATTCTTCACAGAAATTCTAAATGATCTATCATTTAGAAGTAACTTGTAATTCTCCAATCCTATCCATTTTGGAGAACGAATGACCGAGTAGTTCGTAAAACTGTAATACAAAGAAGAGGATAGAGGTAACACATGAAATAAAAAAAGCCCAATAAGCCAGGGCGATATAAATAATAATCCTATTCTAAGATCCTTTGCCCTTCTCTTAGTCATAAATAATACCTCCCACTGAGGACATCTTATTCCTGTATTGTTGCAGAAGAATCGGATGTCCTCATGAATTAATTGTTTTTACTGTTGCATCATTTTTAATCTATGTTCAACGTTTTCCTGTACTTCCTTCAATGCCTCTTGTGGTGTAGTTCGAAGGTAGATGATATTATCTCGAGCAATAGTAAGTTCCTCATCATAATACTGCCAAATTGGTGTCATGGGCGCAAAGAAAAATTCACATTCTGATGCCACTTTCCAAAATACGGATCTATTAGGGGTTTTCTCAGATTCAAAGTATCCAGATGGTAGGTATTCTTTTTTGATAGGAGAAAGAGGTTGTAATAACCTTGATAGATACACAGGTTTAGATAAAAATGCAAGGAATTTCTTTGCTGATTCAACATGTTTTGCTCCATTTGGAATTACTATTACATCCATTTCTCCATAAACTCTTTTTTTGCCATCCACACTTGGAAATGGTGCAAACCCCCATTCCAAACTTGGAGCATACAAATGTAAGGCATTTACAAGAAATCCACCATCGTAGACCATTGCAAATTTTCCATTCGCAAACGGATTGCCTGCAGACCAATAGGGTCCATAACTTGATCTGAACTTTTCGAGCTTTTTTAAGCCAAATTCTTTGGTAAGCCCTTGAAGCCATTCGTATGATTTTATGCACTCAGGAGAATTGGCTAATATCTCACCAGTCTCCTCATTATATACATCTCCTCCAAAATGATGAGGCCATATCAAAGGCCATGACCAAGCTGGCTGCTGAAATTCGAAGCCTAAACATGTTATATTACCTGCGTCATCGTATTGTGTCAATTTCTTTGCGTAATCCATTAATTGTTCCAAAGTCTTTGGTGGTTCATTGGGATCCAATCCGGCTTGCCTAAAAAGCTTTTTGTTCCACCATAAACCAAAGATGTGAAAGCTCAAAGGAATACCATATATGTGACCTTGATAGGTAATACTTTTTAATGCTACTTCTGAGAATTTATTAAGATCTGCACCGTATTTTGAAATATCATCAAGTGGCAACACAGCTTGCATTGCTACTAAAGGAGCAATCCATTGACGTTCTGCATGTAGGAGATCTGGAGGATTCCCAGCTCCGAGAGCCGTTGTGAATTTATCTACTAAGTGTTCACCAATACTGACAAAATTTACTACTATTTCCTCTTGACTTTGGTTAAAATCCTCAACAATTGAATTTACTGCATCATATTCCGCACCTGTCAGGGTAGACCAAAGTTCTATCTTAACTTTTGCGATACCATAGACAGAAAAAAGGGTCAAAAAGAATAGTAAAAACAGGACAAAAATTTTTTTCACTTGAAATCTCTCCTTTCTGAATAAAACTTTAATAACTTCACGCTACTCTCATCAAACTTGTTTAATATTCTCTATATCACCTCCTTAAATTCTGCAAATAAATTTCATATCTGAATTTCGTTATTGGATATGGTTTTGGCATACCACTTGCCGCTATCTTTTATTATCCTTTTTTGAGTTGGATAATCCACATAAATCAATCCAAATCTCTTAGAGTATCCTGATTTTAACTCAAAATTATCCATAAGTGACCATACAAAGTAGCCCCTTAAATTTATCCCCTCTTGAATAGCACGATGTGTTTGAATTATATGAGCCTTTAAGTATTCTAATCTATTTTTATCATGAACGGATTCTCTTTCCACTTTGTCTGTAAATGCTGATCCATTACTGGTTATGTAGATTTCTCGTGGATTATATCTTTCATGTACCCATTTTAACACATCGTAAATTCCCTCAGGATAAACTTCCCAGTTTGTTTCTGTATACTGTGCATCAGTTTTTACTTCACTTGCACCTAAGATTGGTATACGAGGATCGTTTTTTACAACTCCTCTAGAAAAATAATTTACTGCCAAAAAATCCATAGGACACTTTACTTTTACAAAATCATTTCCACAAAGAATCGAGGCTAACTCATCGTCATTAAAGTATTTTTTGGCATCTTTAGGATATTTTCCAAAGAATATAGGGTCGAGAAAAAGTTGGTTGATAAAGGAAACTCTCTTAACTGCCTTCTTATCAGCGCTACTATTAGAAGCAGGGTATATTGGTTTGATACCAATCGTGATCCCTATCTTCCCATTATAGTATTCATTGTGATAAAGCTTTACGGTATTGGCATGAGCGAGCAACACGTTTTGCATAGCATGACCCGTTGCATATATATCTTTTAATCCTGGAGGCATTTCTCCAGTGAGATAACCTCCAGCTACAAATGATAATGGTTCATCAAAAGTTAACCATTTCTTTACCCTATCACTAAATTTTTTAAACAATGTATTTGCATATTCTTCATACCATTTTACTATGTCATCATTTGTCCACCCGCCTACATCTTGAAGAGCACCTGGAAGATCCCAATGATATAACATGACAACTGGTTCTATGTTGGCATTGAGTAACTCATCTATAAGATGATCGTAGAAATCAAGAGCAGCTTCATTTATTTTTCCTCTTCCTTCGGGATAAATACGAGGCCAGGAAATGGAAAACCTATATCCACGCAGCCCCAATTTTTTCATAAGTGAAATATCTTCTTTCCATCGGTTGTAGTGATCACAGGCAATATCTGGGGTATCTCCATTAAGGATATTTCCAGGAGTGTGAGCATATCTGTACCAAATCGATTGTCCAGCACCATTTGCAAATGGAGAACCTTCTATTTGAAAAGCAGATGTCGATGCTCCCCAGAGAAAATCTTCTGGAAAAGTCAGTTTAGCCATTTACTCTCACATCCTCCAGGCATCTACAAAACAATGGAGGAATACAGGTGAAAGAACCTTAAACACCTCTCCATAAGTAAATAATTTATCTTTTGCATATTCTCTGGCTTTCAGATCGAAATAACGTTTGAAAAGGTCAAGGGTTTTTTCATCTATCTGGCTCTCATGCTGCTTTATAGCCTCAAATTTCAATTTCCATGTATCATCAACATCGATCACGGTATTTGGATAAGCGGTATGAAAGAATGCTATACCTTTGATCTCAAATCCCTCTTCGATCTCTATCTCAGGGACCACTCCTGGGAATCCATACAATAATACAGCCTCTGATGCTGCGAGACCAGTTTTAACATGATCTCTATGGGCTTCATATGGAAGCCAGGGATCTACAGTCATTATAAAATCTGGTTTGATCTTGCGAATCCATTTTACAAGATCATTTCTCAGATCGTACATACTGTAATTTCCTGCATCGGGATAATCCAACCATATAACCTCTTTGACACCCAATACATCTGCTGCCCTTTGCTGTTCTTCTTTTCTGATCTTGGTGATCTTTTCTCCGACGAGTGCCTTATCACTAGTCCCGATACTATCACTGGTAGAAGACAGATAATAAACTTCCACTCCTTTTTTACAAAGTTTAGCTATGGTTGCTCCCGCCCCTATATCCGTATCATCAGGATGAGGTTGAATACATAGCACTTTCCTTGCTTTTTCCAGATTGGGAATTGGAAGTAATTTTTTAATCTCTTCAATAGAATTTCTCATGCCTGTTACCTCCTTTTTACCTAAGAAATTTCTCCTTATATCATTATATGATCAACAGTTTCAAGTACAGATTTGACTATTATATTACTAGCATTTTCAGTTAAAATTGCCTCTTCACATTCATATCCTCCTTCCTCAAAAGCATTTACTGTTGGAATATAATATCCTGTACAACCGCTATAGCCTATAATAAATATTTGCTTTATTTCTTTATATTTAGAGAGTATTTCTTTTTTTATTTCAAGACCTATTTCTACAAATGGTTCACCTTCAAGTCCTACAAAAATAGAACTACCTACTTTCATTATATATATTTCATAAGATAATTTCCCTTTATTTATTCGAGAGATATTCCTTTCCTCAAAAAATTCCAGAAGGAGTTCCCCAGTTTTGGTAGGTAATTTCTGCCTGAGGGGTATAAAAATTTTTTTATTTGTAACCCTCACATCATGTATATCTTCATATGTATCTATTTTTTTATAAGATGTTAAAGCCATTCTACCAAGCTCTGTACCACATTTCTCCGCCAATTCAAATGAACCGGAAG
>QNAT01000074.1 GCA_003641555.1 Thermotoga sp. | reverse complement strand
TCTGGGAGAAATCAATGTGTTTTTGAAGGTCCCTTTTCAAAGAATACTGTATTCATGCTATGTCCTGGACATCGTATGGCTTCATCGATGCTGTTTCCGGGTTATTTTTTGGCAAAGTTGAGTTAAAGATATAAAATTCGTTGAGATAAATCTAACCAAACATCCAGAACTTGCTGAAGAATTCATGGTCTTCGGAGTACCTACTCTAATGATATTCAAAATGGGTAAAGAATACAGGAAAAAAGTTGGTTATGTAACTAAAAAGAAGTTGGCAAAATTTCTTGAGGAGGCAAAACTGTGAAGAGGTTAATTCTTCTTTTATTTTTCATATTTTCATCGATCTTGATCCTGGCTGATATTCCTAATATGATCGATGAATTTGATGTAGCTGCAAAGATAGCAAACATCGAAAAGAAGGCACTCATTATAGTATTTTCCAGCAAAGATTGCTATTATTGCAAATTGTTCGAAAGTAGAGTTTATCCAAAAGCAGCAGTTCAAACCCTGATAAAGAACAATTATGTCTTTGCAGAACTTTATCTGGGAAACAACGAACATAGAGTCCATTTTAGGGGTAGAGAGTTCACAAATGTTCAATTCGCACAGGCATTTGGGGTCAAGGGTACACCCACTTTCGTTTTCTTTACAGACACAGGGACACCAATAACGTATTATCCTGGCTATTCTCCAGAAAATATGTTTGTGAAAATTTTGAAACATCTATCTCAAAAACTATTCGAAAAGGGAGTTGAATTCAAGGATTATTTGAAGAAAAAAGATGGATTCGTAGGAAAGCAGGTGGTGATAGATCTGAAAAGTGAAAAAGATGCACAGTTTCTCGTAAAAAATGACCCATACATCAGGGTGTTGAAGTTAGGAAATGAGGATAAAATCGAGGGAAAGAATATACAAATAAGGGAAAAGAATATCAAAAAACTCGACCCTTATCTTCGATATATCATCTGCAAAGACAGTGATGGTAAAAGGTTATTGGAGTTGTTGGAAAAAAACGGTTTTCTAAACATATATCTGATACACTGCAAGACCTAACTCCAATATATTTTAAAAAATGAATCCCATCGTTTTACTCATAGGAGATGTGAATGTAGATGTAATTCAAAAACTTCCTTATTACCCAGCCGAAGGGGAAGAAAGTGAAATAAAGAGTTTAGTGATGAGGGCAGGAGGAACTGCACTCAACGTTGCAAAAGTCCTTAAGTACTTCAAAATAACACCTCTTATTGTGAGTGCCATCGGTGACGATGTATTTGGTGAATTCATTTTAAAAGAGTGTAAGAAGCTAAACATACCAATGACTTTTATTCAGAGAAAACTGGCCAGGACAGGTACGGTTTTCTCCATAAATACTCCACGAGATAGAACTATGTTTACTTTAAGAGGGGCAAACAAGGAGTTATCAGACTTTGAAGAGCTGTACAAGGCAATAGATAAAAGCGATGTGGTGTATTTTTCCTCTTATGCCTTTATAGAAGGTGAGGAAAAAGAAACGTCTACCCATCTCCTGCGTTATGCCAGAACTCTTGAAAAGTTTACTGTTCTATCCCTCGCACTTTTGAGTATAAGGAAGAAAAGGAAGAGCGTGATAGATTTGCTTAGTTCCTTCGACATAGTTTTTATGAACGAACGAGAATATCAAGAATTATTCGATAAAAGGGATTTTAACTCGTTGAATCTGGAATCAACCGCCTTTGTGGTAACGAAAGGGACAAGAGGAGCAACATATTATTCTAATGATATGGTAAAATGGATAAATTCATCTAATACGAAAAAGGGGTATTTGATCGGAGCAGGTGATGCCTTCGTAGGAGGCTTTATAGCAGGTTTGCTCCTGTATTCGGATATATCGAAAGCACTTGAGTGCGGAAACAATGCAGCAAGTGACTGGATAACACGTTATACTTATTTCACTCTGAAAAATAAGTATACTTTATAGCCCCCGGTATGTGGATCTCTCGTTCTTGCCCTTGTGGCCACCTTGTCCTGACCTGCAGGACTGATCTACATACGATGGGTAAATATGCACTTTTCAGAGTAGAATAAGGATATATATTTGATATCAGGATTCTCGTGGGGAACCTGTTCCTCCCTCTTGCATGTGGACGGTCCTTGATCGTACAATATGTTTTGTGAAGCGAAATATAATGGCATATGTATCTTACGATGGTACAGATTTTCATGGATGGCAGGCTCAAGAAGGGATCAGAACTGTTCAAGGGGTCATAGAATCTGCGCTACAGAGGATATTCAAAAAACATATAAATGTTCAGGGAGCAGGAAGGACAGATAAAGGCGTTCATGCGAGAAAACAGGTGATCACCTTTTATATCCCACCATCCTCTATAGATGTAGAAGGAATAAAACACGCTATGAATGCGAATCTTCCCGAGGATATTTACGTGTGGCAAACTATGGAAGTAGATGAAAGCATAAATGCAAGGTTTTCTGCATACAAACGTATTTATCACTATTATATATGGCAAGATGAAGATATAGATCTATTCAAAAGAAAATATGTGTGGTGGTTTCCACATCCATTGGATATAGAAGTAATTAGAAGATCAGCCATATATCTGGAAGGAGAACATGATTTTTCTTCATTCCGACCCATGAAAGATGATAAGAAAACGGTTAGAACCCTGGATCGCATAAGAATAATACTATATCCACACTGCCTTTTAATGCGTTTTGAGGCGAGGTCATATTTGAGATCGATGGTCAGAACTCTTGTGGGAACCCTTGTTAATGTAGGGAGAGGAATATGGGAACCTGAACGATTAAAATGGATAGTAGACGCAAGGGATAGGTCTCAGGCAGGACCTACTGCCCCACCAAATGGACTATTCCTTTATGACGTGTTATATCCTAAAAGGCCTAAAAATGCCGATTAAGAGCGCATCTCTTTTGATCTTATTGCTATTGATATCTCTCATATCTTCAGCCAAAATACAAGCTGTAAGGTTGCCCGCAGTATTGTCTTCGGTACAAAAAGAAAAACTGGCAGATGAGTTGGGAATATCGTATATTGCTACTCCTTCGAGTACCTGTACCTTTATCGATGTCGAAGTATCTGAAATTAAAAAATTGAGGTTATGGAAATTTTATTATATATCAGATGGGGAAAGATTTCCTATAGATGGCTCCCTTACCGCTACCAATACCTTGCCAGATTTGCAAGAGTTGAAAGGACTTGTGCATTCCCCAGTTATTAAAGTAACGGGAAATGCCAGAGATGAGTTGAAAAATGTATTGGAATCCATAAGAATCCCCATGGTGATCGCCGATAAAGGAAACGATTTCATTTTGAAAGGGGAAGAAAAAGATAAAAAATTTTACATCTCACTATACAATGAAATGCAATCTACTTCGACCGCCACACTGATTTCCTCTTCTTTTACTGAGATCGCATCCTTCGTATACGAACGTATCCTGCACAAACATAAGAATGGTTATAAAAGCGTATTATTTGTGGATTCTATTCCCAGGGGTGTTGATCTCACTGTGGACAGCAGACTTCGTGTACGAACGCCAGTCGTATTAAACGATATCTCAACAGGCATACATGAATTTAAGGTATTCAATGAGACACAATACGCATATCTGGATGGTGAGCAAAAGGTCTTAATTCTTAGAAAACTTATCTATCCCAAGGTTCTTCTTTATTCTAAGCGCGAGGATTTACCAATAGAGATAGACGGTAAAGATTATGGAAAGATACCTGTAATAGTGAAAGGACTGAAAAAGGGTAAACACAGAATAAAGATAGAGGATAAAAAATTCAAGGCAGTCAACGAATATGTGAACGTTGAGAATGATTATTTCCAGATGATAGAAATAGAAGTGAAAAAGATAGAGGAAAAGAAACAACAGCGATTCGGGCAAGTGGATATAACCTCTAATTGGAAAGCGGAGGTGTATATAGATAACGTTATGATAGGAATGACCCCTGTAAAAGACCTCACTCTCTCATTTGGAAAACATAGAATACATCTGATAAAGAAAGGATATGAAGATATAAACGAAATATTCACTGTAGATGCTACCAACACTATCCTTCATTACAAGATGAAAGGTCTCCCTGGAACAATTGTGGGAAGGTTTTTTGTTGGAAGCGAATCGGTAGAAAATGCTCTCTTATATAAGGATACATTGCTCTTGTATTACGGAAACATCATTAAGGTATATAAAATCGAAGATGAAGAACCTTTGTGGAAAAGAGATATTGGGCATCCCATAACTTCTGCTCGAGTTATAGGGAAATCACTGATCTTGACGACTTTCGACGGCAATATCTATTCTCTGAGTCGAAAAAGTGGTAACATATTATCTGAATTGGAGGTAAAGCCTACATTGTTAAAAAAAACTGTTGTATTAAACGATAAGAAAATCTCTAATACAATGATATGGCTTTCTTCAGATTACGGTTATCTGTATCTTATAGAAATGAATAATGGTATTCTCAAGTTGTTATGGCAATTGGATGTGAGAAATCCATTGCGTTTCATTGGAATGAAAACTGATACTCTGTATGCCATCGATGTATATGGAAACGGCTTCGCAATGGATGTTAGGTCGAGGATCATTAAATGGAAGATTAATATGAAAACTTTAATCAAAAGCTGTGTCTTTAAAAACGATGAAATATATGCCGTAACGAAAAAAGCACTCTTTGAGGTAGGATTGAATAACGGCAATGTAAAGAAATTCTCTTCTCGAATTCCACCACCAGAGGAAAAGCATGAAGAAGGTATCGATTTAGGGGAAGGTTTAATGGGAGTGCAGGGGAACGACGGCTATTTTATATTGGTCTACAGATGAAGAAGGAGAGGCTGGATCTACTTCTGGTAAAGAGAGGATTTTTTCCCTTACTCAAAGAGGCTCAAGCAGAGATAATGCTTGGTAACGTTATAGCAGGAGATAAGAAGATATCGAAATGTGGTGCCCTGTGCCCTGTAGATATCGATATCAGGCTGATCAACAGAAGGAAAAGGTACGTTGGTAGAGGTGGATTCAAGATAGAAAAGGCAGTAAAAGATTTCAATATTGTTGTAAGAAACCAGCGTGTTATAGATATGGGGGCAAGCACAGGTGGATTCACGGATTTTTTCCTACAAAATGGAGCCGAGCGAGTATTTGCGATCGATGTTGGTTATGGAGAACTCGCATGGAAACTAAGGAAGGACCCCCGTGTTTGTGTTATGGAAAGGCAAAATGTCAGATATGTAGAAGAAAGGGATACAGGGGGAAAAGCAGATATCATATCCTGTGATCTTGCTTTCATATCTGTTAAGAATGTTTTACCAACTATCAAGAAGTTGTTGAAACCTGAAGGTGTAGCCATCGTCCTCGTCAAACCGCAATTCGAATTATCAGGAAATAAGACGGAGAAAGGAATAGTCCATTCGAAAAAATTCCATAAACAGGCATTGATCTATGTTAAAAAATATGTTATAAATAACGGTCTGAAGTGTGCGAATTTGACCTATTCACCTATAAAAGGGAAAAAAGGGAATATAGAGTTCTTCTATCTACTGTCCTTTACAGGTACAGACATTCCAGAGCACTTCATATCCGATGTTGTGGATAAAGCACACGAGTTTTTTAAAGATAGATAGTAGAGTATTGCAAAACAGAGGTATTTGAAAACAGGATGGATACGATTGTCTCAAGAGATCTGTAGGGACTGGTCTTCAGACCTGTCAATTTTGCTGTAGGGACAGGTTTTTAAACCTGTCCGATGGAACGGAGTTCCATAATATCATTCGCCTTTGGCGAAATGGACGGTGACGTTGAAGTCATGCCCCCTACGGTTATGGGTATGTATAGTGTAAAATGAAATTGTCCCGTTGAGGTTTTGACTTTTTCTTTGGTTCGTTTGACTTGTATCAAGACAAAAGAAATGAACATAATAGGGTATTGTAAAACAGAGGTATTTGAAAACAGAATGTTAAGATATGATCGTTTCAAAAAATCGTAGGGACAGGTTTTTAAACCTGTCCGATTCACCGTAGGCGAATGACGTTATGGGACGCAGTCCCATCGGACAAGACTAAAGTCATGTTCCTACAGTTATGGGTATGTATAGTGCAAGATGGAATTGATCCGCCATGGTCATTAACAATTGATCCACAAAAGACAATGTATCCCGTTGGGGTTTTGATCTTTTCTTTGGTTCGTTTGGCTTGTATCAAGACAAAAGAAATGAACATAATGATGGTATTGCAAAATAGGGTTTTTTGAATTTTGCAATATCTTAAAAAAGATAGAAAAAAGGAGGTTGGAATTTCATCGTCGTATATTGGATAGAGTTCATCGTGAGTT
>QNAT01000073.1 GCA_003641555.1 Thermotoga sp. | reverse complement strand
GTCAACATGGGAAGAAATAGAGATAGTTATCAGTACTCTATGCCTTTTCTCGCACTTATACCTTTCTTATAGGGATGCTTATATTCTTCCACTTCGGAAACGAGATCTGCCATATCCAATAGCTCTTTGGGAGCGTATCTTCCTGTGATTACTATTTCAATCCCTGGAGGTCTATGTCTCAAAAAATCGAGGATATCATGTAAAGGCAGGAGTTTGAAATCCAGTGCGACGTTGAGTTCATCCAGGATTACGAGCTGATATTCTTTGCTCTCTATTACTTTTCTGGCAAATTCCCAGGCATCTTCGGCCAATTGAATATCTATCTTTGCAGGCGAGTTCTTATCGACGAATTCCTTTCTACCGAATTTTTTCAACAAGCAATTATCGATATCGTTAAAGAAGTATTCTTCTCCATATTCCCAGCCTTTCATGAGTTGAATTATAGCCACCTTATAACCATAACCTAACATCCTTGTAGCTAAACCTAAAGCAGCTGTTGTCTTTCCTTTCCCATTTCCCGTGTAAACCTGTATCAAACCGAATGTCATCATATATCTATATCTTTAGCGTAGACAGCATTTTCTCTTATGAAATCTCTTCTGAGTTCTACATCGCTTCCCATAAGCTTATCAAAGAGCTCGTTGGCTTCTTCGGCATCTTCTATTCTGACCCTTATAAGTCTCCGCACCCTGGGATCCATTGTCGTTTCCCACAATTGTTCCGGGTTCATTTCTCCAAGGCCTTTATAACGCTGTACCTGGAATTTTTTATTCTTCTCGGTTAATTCTTTTACCACTGATTCCAAACTCTCATCATCGTAAAAATAAGAATCCTTTGACCCGATCTTCAACCTATAAAGCGGTGGTAAGGCTATGAATATCCTCTTCTCTTCTATCAATTCTCTCATATATCTGTAGAAAAAGGTTAGAAGAAGGGTACGGATATGTGCCCCATCTACATCTGCATCTGTCATTATTATGATCCTGCCATATCTCAAATTCTTTACAGCAAAATCATCACCTATGTTAGTTCCAAGAGCAACTATTAAATCTGTTATTTGAGGATTCTTAAGAAGCTTATTCATAGAACTCTTTTCAACATTGAGTATCTTTCCTCTAAGTGGTAAGATAGCTTGAAATTCTCGATCTCTTCCTTGTTTTGCAGAACCTCCTGCCGAATCTCCTTCAACCAGGAACAATTCTGCATTTTCCACATTCCTGGCAATACAATCAGCAAGTTTGCCTGGTAGAGAAGAACCTTCCAGTCCATTTTTCCTTCTGACCATTTCACGAGCCTTTTTCGCTGCGAGACGTGCCTGCGCTGCCTTTATACTCCTATCTATTATTGCTTTTATTTCTGATTGATGTAATTCAGAGTAGTCATCCAATCGTTCCTTTATAAATGTAGACATAATTTCCTTGATGTTTTCATTGCCCAATCTCGTTTTGGTCTGCCCTTCGAATTCTGGATCATGCATCTTTATGCTGATAACAGCAGTTAATCCCTCTCTGACATCGGAGCCTGCTAGATTCCCATCTTTTTCCTTCAATTTTCCAAATTTACGAGCATAATCATTGAGTTTTCTGGTAAGAGCTAATTTAAAACCCGCTAAGTGGGTTCCCCCTTCGACTGTATTTATCGTATTCACAAATGACCTTATATCTTCCTCATAAGAAGTCGTGTATTGCATAGCACACTCTATAGATACACCATTCTTATTTCCTTCGAAATATATGACATCGTGAATAGCTTTTTTCGTCTTGTTCAACTTATTAACGTATCCTACTATCCCATTATCGAATTTGTATACTTCCAGTGCTGGTGGGTCTTTCCTTTCATCTACAAAGGTGATCTTCAAACCCTTATTCAGGTATGCGAGTTCCATTAATCTATATGAGATCACACTGCTCTCGAAATTTATCTGGCCGAAGACTTCCATATCAGGATAGAATGTGATCTCCGTACCCGTTCCTTCTGCTCTTCCTATAATTTTCAGTTCTTCCATGGATGCGCCACGCTCGTAGCGCTGGAAGTATAGATTACCATGTCTCTTAACCCGTACCTCGAGCCACTCCGATAAAGCGTTCACGACCGAAACACCCACACCATGTAATCCTCCACTTATTTTATATCCCTGCCCGGAGAACTTACCACCTGCATGAAGAGTAGTCATAACCACTTCGAGCGCACTTCTTCCTTCTTCTGGATGGATATCGATAGGTATTCCACGACCGTTATCTGCCACAGTTACTGAACCATCCTTATTTATCTTCACCGTAATTTCGGTACAATATCCTTCTAAAGCCTCATCTATGCTGTTATCTACCACCTCATAGATCAAATGATGAAGGCCTCTTTTACCGGTTGAGCCTATGTACATACTCGGGCGCTTTCGAACTCCTTCAAGTCCTCTTAACACCTGTATATCTTTTGCTGTATACATCTCACTCATTTTAATTCACCTCGATTAATTCTTCTGAAAACAATTTTATTTACCTTTCCGGCACCTTTGAGAAACACATTAACTTTTGTGATCATCTCATCTTTTAGGTAAGATAATTCCATCATCCACGTACTATTATCAACACCTACTGTTAAGCATCCATCCTTAAATGATATAATTTCAGTGTGTGAAGCTATTGGGATACCTACTATTTTATCCCATTCGTTTTTTACCATGTTACACTTTAACCTCTTTGCCCAGAGATATCTTCGGGCAATGTCATCTAATAGATCTGCAAAAATCTCCATATTTATATTATAACACGATTATACTGCGAAAAGGATCACTTTTGCACTTGACACCTTTCCGCAGTATAATGTTAGTATAAAATTGTGGTGCTTGGTTGAGTGCCCGAATATAAAAACGGAGGTGTCATATGAAACTTAAGATCGAGCAACTAAATCTTTCACATTTGATTTCCCTGGTAGCGAAGGCTGTATCACCCAGATCTCCAAAACCAGCTTTATCCTGTGTAAAGTTTTCTGCTGGTGAAGAGGGATTGATACTCGATGCGACGGATCAAGAATTATGGATCAGGTCCTCCAGTAAAGATGTGGAAATTGAATATCCCGGAGAAGTGCTAGTCGATGCAAGGCTCATCGAGGAAATCGTGAAGAATCTGCCTAAAAGTGATGTACAAATAGAAACCGAAGAAAATAAGAGGGTGAAGATCACTTGTGAAAAAAGTAAATTCGAACTATTCACGCAGGAGGTGGAAGAATTCCCGGAATTCAAACCACCTAATCCTCAATTCGAATTCGATCTTTCTCCTATTCTACTAAGAGACATGCTTGAAAAGGTTATGTTTTCCGCATCTACTGATGAGATAATGAAAAACTTAAATGGTGTCTACATCGAAATAGAGGGAAAGACTATTAGATTGATATCAGCTGATGGCTTTCGCATGGCGCTCACGGAGAAGGAAATAGCAACGCCTGATATTCCAGAGCAAACTCCTTACATGGGATTTTTGCTTTCTCTAAGATCGGTTAGAGAGATCTCGAGGATAATTGAAGCAGGAGAAGAAGAGGATAAGATGCATGTGATCTACGACGGTAAAAAAATAGGGTTAGAATTGAATCGTACCTTTGTAATAACTCAGAGAATAGAAGCAGAATTCCCGGATTACAAAAAGGTGTTACCTGAGGGATTCAAGACCAAGATCACACTGCCCACGAATACATTATATCAATCCATAAAACGAATCGGGGTGGTAGCAAAACCGGGTTCTGAAACTATACGTTTTGATATAGCCGATAATATATTTCAGATTTCTTCGACCTCATCCGACTACGGGAATTCTAAAGAAGAAATGTCTATTGAAAAAGAAGGAGATGATATCGCTATAGCCTTCAACCCCAGGTTTCTCCTGGAGGCGCTCAGTAGAGTAGATGATGAAAATGTAACGTTGAGTTTTATAGGCCCGTTGAGTCCGACACAAATAAATCCTGCAACGTTGAGTGACTACGAATTCATAGTTATGCCTATAAGGATGTAAAGATGGGGGATATATAGTGTCAAAATGTGTGTTTCCCTTTCCTGTTAAAGGAAACCTCCTGGTACTTTTAGGTTCTCATTTGAAGAGATATATTTCATTCGGAGAGATGCAATCTAAGACTTTAGATTACATACTGCTCATGTTGAATACCATTGGGATAGGAAAGGAAGAAATACTAATAACTTCAGGTCCTGAAGAAGAATTGTTTAACATATCTCATCGATTTTCTCAATACGAGGTTAAACCTCTGTTCGAAATAGTATTCGATATAATAGCAAAATTCGATAATAATATACATCTTATAAAAAAATCGGACCAGATGAGACTTGTAACGAAATTGCTGCTCTCTGAGGGAGCGACAATTGAAGAAATCAATCCTCATATAATTCTCAAAAACATCCGGGATAAAGAAGCAATGGGCATAAGGCCGGAAGAATTGGAGGGTAAGGCTAAAAAACCTTTGGATAAGCTTGTCGCAAAAATATATATGAAGTATCTGGAAGAGCTTAAAAAAGAGGCAATGACAGATAAGCGTCTATTACTACTCAGAGGTAATGAACTCTTAAATGATCCGAATATATTTTTCTCCTTAAATAAATTCAAGGTGATCGTGGTAGTGAGTGGACAGATGTTATTCGAAACGGAAAGGTCTATCCTGGATAAATTCATATCAAGTGGAGCAAGGATGATAGTCCTGGCTAATGACAATCTTGATATATTCGGTTGGAAGGATATGAGATTCAACGATCTCGTTAAGTTAGAGGAAAATCTTGGAGAACATCTTCTGGTAAAAACTACGAACTTTCTTGCGATTTCTGATAACAGTGAAGTAAAATTTTTCTTTTTTGAAGATGAAAAAAAGGAGGCAGAATATTTATGCAATATGATCAGTAATGCTGTGGGAAGTGATATACAATATGTGATCATGTGTACCGGCCAGCAGCGCTCCAGATATCTTACAGAGGTGCTTGCCGATCGCAAACTCCTAAACGAAGTAAATGTTTCAGAAGAAATAAAGATCGAAAGTGAAGAAACTCCTATTGTATTACTTAAAGATATCGAAGAAGCTAAAGAACTCCAGTACCCTGAAGGAAAGATGATCTATCAATCGATCTGCGGTGCATCAATCGGGAAGAACAGTTTAAAAGATGGCAGAGAATAGGAAGTTTACTGCATTTTTTCTTTTATTCATCTTCTTATCAATCCCTCTTATATCATACGGAAAGGATGTATACACCCTTGATAAATTATTGAAATGCATTAAGATGCCTTCTGTTCCCTTTTCTATACCAATAAACAACACGAAGATATCTTCTTATCTCTCATATGTTGGTACTTCCATTGAACTTCATATTGAAAACGAAGGAACTTTTGATACTTTCCAGTGGAATATATCTGGCGTGGTGGCCACGTCTCCATCGATACATGCTGAACTCGTGTTAAGCCCTGTCTCTCCTCAATACAGTACGATCTACTCTTCTTACCTTGAACTGTTAAACAAAAGATGGACAATTATAGACTATTATTATAAGGCATGGAAGAACAGGTTGGAGAAGGAAGATCTGAGGTTAGAGATATCTGAGTATGCTCTCAAGAAATTAACTGACGATATCGAGTATGAGAAATTGTGTATGAAAGAAGAATTGCTGGATGTGGACTACTTGAAGATAGTTGATGATATCGGTTCGAGCTTATCTCTTGCCTCTGTTGAACTCGCATTCCCCGGGTATTCTGTAACACCAATATCTACTGATATAGGGAAGTATATTAAAGGATACTTAACATATCTGGATGCGTTTACATACATTCCCAAAGATGATCTCAAATGGGGAGTGAAGGTAATAGGAGATTACGGAGTGAACGAGAATTTTGCTGCAGGCATCGGTGGATATGTAGATTTTCCCCTATCAAGCGGGGAAAAGGAAAATAAATGGAAGACATGGCGAGAAAAACAGATAAGGGATATTATCGCGAAGTTCAAGTCACTGTTAATGCGTTATTCCGTAATAACAAAATATGTTGGCATATTGAATGAAGAGATAGAGAAAAGGATAAAAGAATTTTCCTCTGTGTACTCAGAATATCTTTCGGGTAAGAAAGTAGAGGAGAAAACTGTAAGTAACTTAGAGCTGGAGATAGAAAAATTGAGGAACGAGAAAAGAAAATACGAAATAGAGATGATGAAAATTTCATCTACATTGAATGCAGTTTTTCTATAGAGATTCTGTAGTAGAAATCAAGGTATGATATAAAATGCAAAACCGTTATGTCAGGATCGCAAATTGCATCACGAAAAAAGTACTCGAAATCGCATTGTTGCATCATATAAAAAAGTACTCCAACC
>QNAT01000072.1 GCA_003641555.1 Thermotoga sp. | reverse complement strand
GTCGGCATACGATGGGGAGGCGAAAACAATTGCGATATCTGGTTATCTGTTTCCTTTTAGCCTCATTCCTCTCCACGATGATATTTCCCTTTGGATTGAAGATATATTTCAGCAACGATGTACATGAAAGGCTCTATCATCTTAAAGATGGTAGTTTTGTAGGACTATTAGGATTTCCCGGATTATTGAAGAAGATCGGCAGAAAGAATACCCTTGTCCTGGATGGCGGAGACTTTTTTCATGACGAATTTAACGATCCCTTTTTCTGGAATATTCGTAAGAATGCAGAAAGTCTTGCAAAAGAAATCAACTACGATGTAATGATCCCCGGGAATCACGAATATATGTATGGTAAAGACTGGCTCGAGAATTACATACGGGGTAATGATAAATCGATCGGAGCGAATATAAAAGGGGTTTCACCATATAAGATATTTGATATCAACGGTTTCAGGATCGCCGTAATAGGGTTAACGACTTCTCAAGCCATAGCATGCACTTCAGAATACACTCCCAATGAACTTCCTCAAGACCCGATAAGAGCACTTCACAACGTACTTCAAAAGCTTCCCCTCGTTGACTACGTTATAGTACTCGTGCATCTTCAGATTCCCCTTGATCTCAAGATATTTTATGATTTTCCACGAGTCGATTTGATATTAAGTGGACATGATCATACCGGGCCAACTTTTATGAAAGCAGGTAATCGTTATTATTATGAAGGGGCACCATATGCTTATCCGATGGCTCTACTCACGTTGGATACAAAAACACGCGAGGTAAATTATGTTCCTATCTATCCAGAAATTTCTAATATAAAGAGGATGAAAGAGATATCAACTGAGAAGTGGCAGATGACGGCTGTAACGGTGGCTTTATTTATAACTTTTATATCGGCGTTTTTGTGGAACGCCTTTAAGATATGGTAGAATGAAATCGATCACGGATGTCCGAGGCAGATGATGCAGTTTGCTGAGAGGAGATAGATTAAGAAAACTGAGAAAGAAAAAAGGGTATAGTCAAGAATCACTTGCCCATATTCTGGGTGTAACACGGCAGAATATCTCTGCATATGAACTCGGGGAGGCAGACCCTCCTGTTTCTAAACTCATCCTGCTCGCCAGGGCTTTGGGAACGACCACGGATTATCTCCTGGGATTAGATGATGTAAAAGAAAAAGGTAGAAAAATCGTGGAATCTTTTTTGGAGTCACAAATAGATGAACTCCGCAAGAAATATCCAGATTTAATAATAGGTGCCGCTCATGGCAAAGGAACGCATACTCAAAAACTAATATATGCCTTTTTAACTCTATTGGATATAACAGGAGAGATAAGGGATGACACATATATGAGAACTGTGGTCGATATTCTTTCTGATCTACCAGAGGACATAACTGAGATGGATAGAAAAGCCATCTCAGCACTTACAAAGTACATTTCTCAAAAACGCTCTAATGAAAACACTTCTGGAATTAATTACTGATAAAAGTGATGCAGATAAACTGATAGAGGGAATCGTAGAGTATTTCGTAAATTATGCTCTCAATCTCACTATGAAGAACCTTCTCAAGGAACTGAATATCAGGGTGAGAGCATATGACTTTCCAGATGATACCATAGATGCAATATCGTATAGAATAAAGGGGAGAATAATAATATGTTATAACACATCTTCGCTTGAAAGGAATTTCCTCTTCAAAAATTACAGGTTAAATCTATTGATTCTCCACGAGATCTTCCATGTACTCCATGGAGATACAATAAAAGATGATAATGCCTTAGCCGAATATGAAGCCACCCGTTTTGCTTTTGGAATGGCTAATAAGATGCCGTTATACGTATTCTTCCAAAAATGCTGTATAATAAGGACATGATGAAAAAGGAAAAACTATGGGAGATATTGGAAGAGAGGATAAGCATATGTACAGAATGTCCTTTATACGAAGGTAGGACCAATGCAGTTCCCGGGGAGGGTGATAGAAACGCATATCTTATGTTCATTGGCGAGGGACCCGGGGGAGATGAAGATGCTACTGGCAGACCCTTCGTTGGCAGGGCAGGTAAACTCCTCGATAAGATACTGGCATCTGCCGGCATAGATAGAAGAGAGGTCTACATAACGAATATAGTTAAATGCAGGCCTCCGAAGAATAGAACTCCTTATCCGAATGAGGTGAATACATGCTTTCCATATCTTATGGGCCAGATAGAGCTCATTCAACCAAAGATAATCGTTACCCTGGGTGCCCCGGCAACGAGTGTATTCTTACCAGATCTAAAGGGTGGAATAACGCAGATAAGAGGTACATGGTACAAATGGAGAAACGGTATAGAGATCTTTCCGATGTTTCATCCCAGTTATCTTTTAAGAAATCCCAGCAGAGAACAGGGTTCCCCAAAGTGGCACACGTGGCAGGATATAAAGGCTGTGAAGGAGAGATTGGAAGAGATAAAGAAACTTTCTATCATCCCATCACAATAGGCAATCTACATATAGGTGGAAATATCTTTCTGGCGCCGATGTCGGGTTTTACAAAAAGGACATTTCAAAAGATATGTTATTCTTATGGCGCATCTCTGGTTTACACTGAGATGATAAGTGCAATAGGTCTGGCACGAGGTGATGAAAAAACTATAAAAATGGCAGCAGTTGGATCTGATATACCTACAGGTATCCAATTATTCGGCAGCACTTCCGAAGATTTCGCAGAGGCGATAAAGCGTCTGGGATCTCTTGACATAAGGCCTGCATTAATCGATATAAATGCTGGTTGCCCTGTGCGTAAAGTGGTAAGGAAAGGGGCAGGTGCAGCATTGATGAAAAACCCCGAAAAGTTAAAAGATATCGTATACACCATGAAGAAAAATCTTCCTCTTATCCCTATCACAGTTAAGATACGCAGTGGTTGGGATGAAAAGACTATGAACGCCGTGGAGTGTGCAAAGATAGTAAAAGAAGCAGGAGCGGATGCGATCTGCGTGCATGGAAGAACAAAAGCACAGGGTTATACAGGTACAGTGAATCTTGAAATAATAAGAAAAGTAAAGGAAGCAGTGGATATACCCGTTATCGGTTCTGGTGATATATTCACACCAGAAGATGCGGTGAAAATGATAGAAAGTACTAAAGTAGATGGTGTTATGGTAGCACGTGGAGCCATTGGAAGGCCCTGGATATTCAGGCAGATTCAGGAATTCATGATGCAGGAAGAATTCAATCCCGTAAGCATAGATGAGATACAGAAGACTGCTTTAAATGAACTAAGCGGTTGGATAGAGAGTTTAGGTGAAGATAGAGGAGTAAAAGAGTTTCGTAAAGTCCTTGTCAAATATGTGAAAGGCTTGCCAAATGCCTGTGAGTTTCGTAATAGGGTATTCAAAACGAGTAATGAAATACAATTAGTGAAACTCATAAAGGATTATTTCAGGGGATTAAAAGATGTTATTCGATAAGGAATTCATAAAGAAATGTGCTTACGATTCGGATTTGAGAAAGATAATATACGCCGTTGCTGATATGAAAGAGCAAGAGAAGGAAATTTTTGGTAAAAAAATGAGATTGTATTTTTTGGATAAATCAGGTGTTGAAGATAGAAAGGCAATGGAATTCTACGAAATGTTGCTGAAAGGAGATAACGCTGCCAAACTTAAGGAATGTATAGAAGGGTTAAGAGGTGGATAACTATATTGCTCCCCGGTATGATTATAGTATTATAATAATTATATGGTGAACAGCATGAATGATAAGAACATACTATTCATAGATGATGATAAACTGATATGTGAATTGATCGATGAAATATTGACCAATGCAGGATATGTGTCTTATACTGCATATTCTGGTCTGGCGGGTTTGAATCTTGCCCTAACTTTTCAACCAAAGCTCATAATATTGGATATCCTCATGCCAAAATTAAATGGGTGGGATGTCCTTAAGCTCTTAAAATTCGATGATAGAACAAAACATATACCGGTAATTGTTGCCACTGCCAGCAATTTTCCTGATGATCGAAAAAAGGCATTTTCATTAGGGGCTGACAGCTTTATCCAAAAACCCTTTACTTCTAAAGAATTATTCGATGTATTGAATTTAATAAAACTCCCCGAGGCGGTAGATGAACCTCATTTGCATTACCATGTGCTTGCCTCGAGTACTCAGGAAGCAATGGAGATAGTTCATAGGGAATGGAACATAGATGTATCGAGGCTCGAAGTGGAAAAACTCGAATCGAAAGTATCCTTCTCGAACAAAATATCTATTCTCAAGGTAACTCTTAGGGATATCGCAATATCTAATGAAAAACCGGATTTAGATGCTGTGTTTGAACAAATGGATAAGGATATAAAAAGTATTGCAGAAACGGGTACCGATATCACCGAATTGATGGGAAAGAAGGACAAATTCATTCAAGAACTTAAAGCGGAGATCGCACCACCTATAGAAGTTTATGTAACAGACGATAAAATGAAAGCTTACCTATCACTGAGATATATAGATCGGGATATCAATCGTGAGGATGTTCTTGAACATCTTGCAGAAGCAGGTGTTGTATTTGGGATCAAAAGAAAAGAAGTAGAAAGACTTGTTAAAACTGTTAATGAGAAGAAAACTAACATAGAAAAATTTTTAGTGGCACAGGGAAAACCTCCTAAGGATGGTAAAGATTCGACCGTAAAGTTATACTTCACTAAGGCAGCTCCAAAACTCGTAGAAGACGAAAAAGGACGTGTAGATTTCAAGTCTGTAAAGATCATCAATCAGGCCACTGCCGGACAACTCATTGCAGAAAAGCTGCCGCTAGAAAAGGGTGAAGATGGTATAACGGTTACTGGAGAAAAGATCAGTGCACATAAGGGAAAAGATATTCCTATAAAGCTGAATCCTAATATAAAGGTTTCCGAAGATGGAATGAAGTTTTATTCTAAGATCGTGGGAAATCCATACTTCGATGGTACAGAGTTGGGTGTCAATGAGCTTTATATAGTTGAAGGTGATGTAGATTACTCGACGGGAAATATCATATTCGTAGGAGATGTGAGGATAAAGGGAAACGTGTTGAGCGGTTTTGAGATACGTGCTGGAGGAAATGTAACCATAGAAGGTTTTCTGGAAGGAAATGTTAATATCGGAAGAGACCTGGTAGTTAAAAAGGGCATAATCGGTACTTCTGAACATAATTTGAAGATCGAGGGCGATCTTTATTGCGAATATATCCAGAATGCTTCTATAGAAGTAGAGGGAAATGTGGAAGTAGCTACCGGCATAGTGAACAGCAGGATAAAAGCAGATAGAGATGTAAAAGTAATAGGAAGAAAACCTGGAAGTATAGTAGGTGGAGTTATTCAGGCAGGAACGAATATCGTTGCCAATGTAATAGGTTCCCCTATGGGTGTTAAAACTGTGGTTATGGCATCCTGGAATGCAAAGATAAAGAAGAAAATAAATATATTGAAGACGGCTATGAATATCAAAAAGCAACATCTGGATTCTCTGGAGAGGATTTACAAAAAATACTACTCTGGCAATCAAAAGATCGAGAAAAACAGTGACTTCGAAAAATTAACTAAAAAAATGGAAGAAGTTGGTAAGGAAATAGATATACTCGAAGCAAAGATAAGAAAGATGGAATATGTAGTGAATAAATATATTGGACGTGTTGAAGCACGTGACATCCTTTACTCTGGTGTGATCTTATACATTGGCGACAACAGATTTGAAGTCAAACACGATCTAAAGTCTGTTATAATTCGTTACGAAGGAAAAACCGGAGAGTTCAAAAAGATATGGAGGTAAATTCGATGGAAATATTAGATCCTATTGAAGCTAAAAAATTAACAGTAATTAATCTATTCAATGGTGTTGAGATCTTGCCTCTACCTGCTATATTTTTCTCCACAAAGGGGCTGCCAATTGCAGCAAACAGAGAAGGCATGGATGTCCTGCAAAAGATTCGGGATAATAAAGAACTCATTACAAAGATGTTTGTTGATCTTTCACCAGGTGGGCTTAAGCACCTTTCCACAAAGATTAGAGAAAATGAATATTCAATCACCGTATCATTTTTTACATCGATGAATGGTAAAGGATTAGGATATGTAGCTGTATTTAAAAATATTACAAGTGAAGGTATCAAATTATCAGCGGAAGAGTTGAAATCAATGAGAGAAAGTGTTATAAAACAAAGAAGGCTGATATCGAATATCATGCTAACTATGGGTACCCTTAAAATGCAAGATCTTCCTCAGAAAACGAAAGAAACATTAGAGAAGGTTTTGAAAGAACTCGTTACAATTTTTAACAACATAGAAGCCATTTTGAATCGAGTATCGAATAGAGAATAACAGCAATTGTTCAGCCATGAATTTCACCAATCATCATGAACTTTAACAGGTGTTAAAGTCAGATGTTGGATTAAAAAGTAAGAGAGCTTTAGGGACTGGTCTTCAGACCTGTCAATTTTGCTGTAGGGACAGGTTTTTAAATCTGTCCGATTCACCGTAGGTGAATGACGTTATGGGACTGCGTCCCATCGGACAAGACTGAAGTCATGTCCCTACGGTTACGGGAATGTATGGTGTAAGATGAAATTG
>QNAT01000071.1 GCA_003641555.1 Thermotoga sp. | reverse complement strand
TCCAAGGAGCAACAAATTGGAGATGAGATGATAAAAGCTCTTAAAAATCCAACAGTGGCAAAAAAAGTAATAAAGGCATTGAAGAGCATATTGGCAGAGCAAAACAAAGAGTGAGTGTTCTTTCATCTCCATTTGAGTAATTTATTAACATCATCAGGTAAGGGAGGACATGCATAGATAGTTATATATTCAGATAAAGTACTATCGAGATTGTTTTTGGTTCGATACCCAAGTTCACATGCGAAATCCCATATCTCTTTTTTGAGTCTATCAGGATAATTATCTATGAGGCTCACTTTATCATTTCTCAGTACGCCAAAATTCTTTAATATTTCAATTCTCTCTTTTGGTTTGGCATATAACCAAACCCATGCACCAGCGTTTGATTCCAAAGATATTTCTGTATCCTGAAATTTAACTCTCTGTGTTTCTCTCAATCCCTGCTTTTTGTCTGTTTCTTCAATTTCTTTTATCTCTTGCCTTTCTTCATCGGAAAGTTCTCTGTAATTATAATATTTCTCGGGAGTCTGAGGGGGTCTAAGATAATATGATTGGGATGGAAAAAGGATTGACATAAATTCCTTTGGTTTTATTAATTCTTCAAGCGTATTGGATAATTTATGCAATTTAGACCAGTCTTCTCTGACTTTTTTATTGGAGTATAACACGTGTATTATTTGGTTTACTTTCTCTTTTTCAATATTAGGGTATTTTTCTTCAATATGAAATATCAGCAGATGATATCTTAATTTGTTTGCCTTTTTAATCCAGTGTCTGACTGCCCGTTCTATTGGCATTTCTCCTTTACTTGTCTTTACAAAGTCACCGCTGAGAGGATAGCGATATTTCGGTCCACATATTTGCATTTTATATAACCAACAGTCGATCCAAAAAAACAAATTTAGGACTGGATAATAATTTTTTTTATTCTGGATTATTTCACTGTTCCATTTTTGCTTTGCTTTTCTATATCTGATGTCTAAAAAAAGTTCGGAATACATTTCATTGATAATGAACTCAATGATTTGCAACCTCTTCCTATCCTCAATAGATAGTTTTTTAATATCCTTTGGCAAAGCAAGAATCATATTTGAAGATGATAACATGTTCTTCCCTCTGTTTAATATAGTTTTGATTTTATGTGAAAGAATGTGAATCTTGTACGCATCAACTACCTGCCACCCTTTATCGATGGTATTATCTGTGATGAGTCCAGCTTTTTTTAGCACGTTAAGGTAGTATGTCAATTTTTGGGGTGATAGGGGAATGCTGTTGTCAATATAGGACTCCTCGAGAAGATATTCTTTGAGAGATTCTATCTGCCTTCTTCTTGTTTCTCGCAGTTTATGTTTTCCCTTAGGGGCATAGTTTTTACTTAGAATATATCGAATCTCTTTAGGCTTGATGCCATACAGTGGATTCAAGAATTTCTCCGATCGATAAATAACATACAGTATTGATTTATAGGGCTCTTTTTCTGTAAATTCCAATTTCCCACCTTAACTTTACAAATTTTTATTGTAATCTTTTAACTTTTAAATATGGAGGTGATATATATTAGTTGTGGCAAAAAAAAGGAAAATTAGCATTGTAATACCACAATGGCAGTATGACGAATTAAAGAAAGAAGGAAACCGGATTTGTTGCTCCTATTCTAGCATAATTCGGCGGGCACTTGATGAGTTCCTCAGAAGGAAAGAAGGGTAAAAAATGAAGGGCGAAATAGTCGCAGGACACAAAATGCACAAAGAGAGCGAGTATAGCCCAGATGAAGCAGTAGATAGAGTATTAGAATTACTCAGGGAAATTAATGAAAAAAATAAGAAAAATGAGAAGGAGAGTGGAAAATGCCAAACGAAAATAGAAGTTTTGAGCAGTTAATTAATCGATCTGTCAAACTTGTGATTCAAGAACCCGGACAAAGAGTTCATACCATATATGGAAGGCTTCTGGGAATTGGGAATGGCTTAATCGTTTTTGAATCGAAACATGGAATCGGAAGTTATAACCTGCAATATGTGGTCGCGATCAAGCCCAGGGAACGGGAGGGACATCCATGAACGTTGACAAATTTTTTAGGTGTGGAAATTGCAATCACTTCGAGAAGTGCAGGATAAATCAGAAGGTGCAATTCAATGACAAAATTTGCGATGACTTCGAGGCGGTAGATGTTGCGATGTTTGATTTGTTTGTGAGAACGGAAGACAATGATGCTTTTCATTTTTATGTAATGCCCGATGGGAATGGCTATTTGTGGTTTTTGGATCTGGTTAAAGGGAAATTAGAATTGCCCCCCACCAAGGAGAAAGATAAATTTTGGCGGCATGAAAAAAAGAGAAAAGAAATCGCAAACAAAATCATAACTCATTGTGGTGTGGATGGGGCCGATGAGTCTTTCGTATTGGCACAAATAACTGAGATATCCAACAAAATAGAGGAAAATGCAGTATTGCAGAGAAACAAGGAACAAAGGAAACAAGAGCAACAAGGGAAACAAAATAATGTTATAAAGGGGCATGGTGGGGTCTTTGGAGATTTGGTGATAGAGCCTTTAGGCGGCTATCGCTATCTCTATAATTATGATGGTAAAAGAGGAATCTCAACAGCAAGCTATGACAAGGAAACACACATTCATTACATTGAAATCAACGGTGAAAGGTTTGTTTTTGACACTTCGACTCCTCCTCTCAAAACAGTTTTATTTAAGGTGCCTTTAGAGGAATCCATCCAGCAGTATATAAATGGCGATTTGGAAATAAAGAAGCCAGAGGAAATTTTTGATGACATTGTAAACTATCTCGAAGTGTTATATGACATCGAGCATGAAAGTTATTACAGTATTGTTGCCATTGGAATGCTTCAGAGCTGGCTGTTGCCAGCATTGGATGCTGTTTTTTATCTTTATTTTATAGCCAAATATGGGGGAGGTAAAACTGCCTTCCTAGAAGGGCTTTCTATTATATCAAGGCATGGCTTCATGGCTGGGAATATCTCTCCTTCTGCAATCGCACGGATGACTCATAAATATGGCCTGACGCTGTTTGCCGACGAGTTTGACGTAAGAACTCAGTCGAGAGATAACGAGCTTTACTTAGTATTTAGGCAGGGCTATAGGAGGGGTAGTCCATATATAAGATCAGGGGATAGCAGGAACGGCTTTAAGGAACAAATATTTGATGTATTCGGCTGGAAAGCGTGCAGTATCCATGGAACCATCGAGTCAGCGCTAAAGTCTCGTGGATTGCCAATCCCATTGAGGGCAAGCAGGGATTATACATTGCCAATATTGAATTTATACAAAGAAAAATTGGGCTTTCCCATCTTTGAAGAACTCTTCTTTTGGTACATGGAGAATATAAAAAATCTTGTTGCCGATGTTGCCGTTGTTTCGTTGCTTTCCGCTGTTTTTACACAAAGAAATGAAAAAAGTGGAACGAATGCAGATAAGGCAATATTGCCAGGAAACAAGGAACAAGAGCAACAAGGGAAACAAAGGAAACAAAATATTATAGAAGTTAGAAGAAAATTATTTGAAGAAATAATCCAAGATTTTAATAAAGAGGAGGTAGAAACTTTGTCTAAATTTTTCGGAAGGAACGAAGAATTGCTATTTATCGCCATCAAAGTATGCAAAGCATTTGAGATAAAACAACTATCGGGGTTAGAATCTGCCTTTATCAGAAAATCTGAAGAGGATCAACTGTATTCGGATAACTTCTTGATTGAACTGCTGAAGGAAACATTGATTGAAATTTACACAGAAAACAGAAGCAATGAGGCATACATCCTGAGAAAAGGAGAGTTTACTGGATGTTTTTATTTCCCTAAAATGGAGATATATCAGAGATACAGAGAGAAATTAAAAGAGAACGACATTCGAGGCATTTCATCAGATCGATTCACGGATTACTTGCAGGAGCTCGATTTTACAGAGGGAATCAATGTTCGAAAGGAACGTGTTGAGGGTAAAGTTGTAAAGACGCTGATATTCGACAACACGGCAAGGAAATCTCTCGGAATTGAAGAAATGACAGAATATACTCAAGACCAGAAAAGCAAGATTGAAGCAATAAGAAACACTATCTGGGAGCTACAGAATAAAAGCGATGACAAGGCAGCAGAATATGATGCGATAAAGCAAAAATTAAACATGGATTCAGAAGAGCTTTCATTTTATCTCAAAAAATTAGTTGAGCAAGGGGATATAATCGAGCTGAAGGTTGGATATTACAAACTCGGAGGGTTACCATGAGTAAATTAAGAGAGGATATTGTAGTTATTGGCTGCGCCGTCCCAAAAATCATGGCGAATTCGCTTGAAAAAATCCGTATTGAGGAGGGTTACCAAAACAAATCCGATATGTTGAGGGCAATTTTGTTTGATTATCTAAAAGGGCAATTCATCACTGCCTTCGAACTGCATGAAATTTCTAAAGAGATAGAAAAAATGGAGGCGAACCGCAGATGAATACCAATTTTATAGAAGGGCATTTATATAAACTGTCTTTAAAGGCATTTTCTGTCAATGTCTATACATTTATGTCTCGTTTTCCTTTAATTTTTGCCTCAGGAGGTGTTAAATGAGGGCAATCATTGTGAGTCTCAAGGACTTCGTCCATGATGTTTATCCCCAACCTTTTTCCTCCAGCCCGATTAATCAAGAATTGGGTGCTCAACTACATAAAGCATTTCGAGAGTTTGCTTTAAACTTTTACCGTTCCGCAAGAAAGACAACCTTAGATGAGTGGGAAATTCTAAAAGCATTAAAAAGAAAAGCACCGAATGAACCTGAAGAAAAATATACTTATGCTTTAGAAAGGGGCAGACTTATCTTCGCAGAATTTAAAAGAGCGTACAGGCAAGGCTTAATCCATGGCGTTCCGTGTAAAGATAGAGATGTTAAGATAACGAATAACATCATTGTTCGGATGAGACCAACATTGCTTGCCCAAAATACATCAGAGATCTTTCTCATCAAAACCTTCTCTTTGCATCCTCCCATTTCAGAGGAAATGAGGGACATATGGGGTGAAGCAATAGGCTTATCCTTTGCATATCCTCCTCCATATCGGATATGGCTATGTGGTTTCTCAGGAACTGGACGACTTCAATCTAAAATAATCGAGCCATCATCAACAGATAGAGAGGACTTTATTTTCACACTTAAGAAATATGCAAAAAAGAAGGTGGTAAAATATGCCAGAAGAAATTGATAAGGAAAAAATAAAGACAATCCATCTATTAAGGGAGCAGGGGAAAAACAAGAACGAAGTAGCGGAGATTCTGGGTCTATCATGGGCAACTATTGATAAGTACTGGGATCAATGGGAGAAAAAAGAGGGACAAGAGGAAATAAAAAAAGCACCGAGCGGAGAGGATTACAAGAAACTTTACACACTATTTGAGGAAGGAAAAGGAATTGTGGAGAGCGTTATTGAGACAGGCCTATCTGCTCCGATTGTCAACTTGGTATTTTCCCAGTATTGCAAAGACAAGCATCTATCCTCTCTGAAGGAAGTGGAAGAGAACCTTGTAGCCAGCCTGTTGAAAAGAATTGAGGCATGTGAAAAAGAAGTGGAAGCATTACGAGATAATTTTGCAGATAATTCTGTAAAGATATTTAGGAAAACCATAGAAGAGGAGATGCAGGATATAATTCAAAATGTAATCCAAAAAATAGAAGAGGAGGAATTAAAAAAATATGATTATAGAAGGAGGGGGATATGATGGTTATTGTGAGACATTCTATGTTTCATATATATTCTTCCTCACTTATCCCTCATTTCCCTCATTTGAGAGGCACACCTCCCCCTGGTGTGCCAGTGTCCTGTCCAACCAGTATTCCAAGGCGTTCTCATTTGAGAACTGGCTTGAGAACTTTTATACCTAAAAGTTTTGAGAGATTTGAGGAAGGGTTTGAAAATGCTTGATGATATATTCTCAGAGAAAAAAACATCGAAGCCTATTTTTGATAAAAAATGGAAAGCTGTACTGTTCGATGTTTACACAATTTTGAGAAATCATGCGTTGGACAATATTTCCATCAGAGATGCATGGTATTACTCTGACAGGAAGTATCTTAAGAAACATGGGATAAAAACATACGAAGCATACAGAGCCCATATCAGAAGATTAAAACATTATGGGTATCTCTCTGTTGTTCCAAACCCAGAGAGAAAACATATAAACTATCCAATTCCAATGGAGTATAAACTCTCAAAGGCAGGAAAAAATAGGTTAAAAAATTTGGAGCATAATGTGTCAAAGGGAGTCTCTAACATCCTCCATTAATGCCTCGCTCTTTTCGATATTTTCAATCTTATCTGATATTGTAACAAGTGGAGAAGGGCTCTTGCACGCAAGGGATGCACAGAACATAAGCGGGGGGAGAGAAAGCGAAGTTTTGCTATATTGCTGGGTCTGACAAAAAGCAATACCCGAAAGAGTCTTCTTCTCTATGGAGCGAAATGCCTCTGTTATTTTTATTCTATATTCCGTGCTACTGAAGTGCGGCTCGCCTATATGGAACAATGATGGAGATACTGCTTATTTGAAAAATAATGGCGGAGAATTAGTTGATAGTTGGAGTTGGTAAATAATTTAATAAAAAGGGAAGGGAGGGGACAGAGAAAATGAAGATAAGAGACCAGATTGGAGGTTTTTATTAATAAATCTCTGTCCCCAAATAATA
>QNAT01000070.1 GCA_003641555.1 Thermotoga sp. | reverse complement strand
GGCTGCTGCTGGCACCGATACAGATGTTTTAACCGTTTCTCTTTCCCCCACCGATCTGATAAACGTACCTTCACAGGGTGAGATAAGATTTACTGAAACGGATAACGTCGATAACTACGTTACGGCAGATTATGAATCACCGGTTCACGTAGCCCCCATGGAGGTCTACGATTCTCTGGGTCACATGTACAACATATACGTTAGATTCACGAAACTCCAGCAGAATGCCTGGCTGTGGGAAGCAGAAAGTACAACAGGAGAACCGATATACGCACTTGATGCGGAAGGTAACAAAATGCCAAACCCTGACACGGGGAAAAATGATCTACCTGCTCGAGGTGTTATAGCATTCGATGCGAATGGCAAATTGGCAGCATCGAATTGGCGTATCGATGACGATGGAAATATAATAACGAGTGGCGGACCATCGGGTATATGGTTTGAACCCGCTGAAACTGGAGGCGCTTTGAGTTCGACTTCTTCTCCTCCCTCAGCTGCCGGTGCAAATACAGTAAAGATTCAGATGGATTTCGGCAGAGTATCACAATATGATGCTCCATCTACGGCAGACTTGAGAGACCAAAACGGAAATGCAGAAGGAACATTGCAATCTTTTGCGATAAATTCAAATGGAGAAATAGTCGGTGCTTTTTCCAATGGATTAACGGATACCCTGGGACAGGTAGCACTGGCTACGTTCAACAATCCTTCCGGGCTTACATCGGCAGGTAATTCTATGTATCGACAATCTGCAAACTCAGGAATTCCAGTTATTGGACAGGCAAACACAGGAGGCAGAGGTTCAATAAGTGCAGGTGCCCTCGAGATGTCCAATGTTGATTTAGCCGAGGAATTCACCAAGATGATCATCGCTCAAAGAGGATTTCAAGCAAATGCAAGAGTGATCACTACAACAGATGAAATACTCAGAGATCTGGTCAACATAAAGAGATGACGAAAATGAATTCAGTGAGTTTACACAACCCAATTAACTCTCGAGGTGGGCGATGATAGAATTAACTCGTTTTAATGGTAAGACTTTCTACTTGAATGCCGAGAAGATAGAAATGGTTGAGTGTACCCCTGATACTGTGATAACTCTTGAAGATTCGAAGAAATTCGTCGTGAAGGAAAGTGTAGAAGAAGTTGTGAATAGGATAATACAATATAAAAGGATGATAAATCAAACACTCGTGGTGGATGATAAGAGAATGAAGTGAGGGATCGAGTATGGATTTAGCGACTATACTGGGAGTAGTTGTTGTTATAGGTGCGGTCATTTATGGAATGAGGGGGAATATTGGACCGTATATAAGTATGCCATCAATGGCGATCACTGTAGGTGGTATGCTGGGGGCAACTTTCGTGGCTTATCCAATGGACCGCTTGATGAAACTCATGAGTGTGGTCATGGGAACAATAAAAAGGCCAAGGGTCGATCTCATAGAAATAGTAAGGCAGTTGGTGAGTTTCTCCGAAAAAGCGAGAAGAGAAGGCTTACTTGCGCTCGAAGGAGATCTTGAAAACCTTGGAAATCCATTCATGAAAAGAGGATTGCAATTGGTAGTCGATGGAACAGATCCGGAGTTAGTGAAATCAATGCTCGAAACGGAAATGGACCTGGCAGGTGATCAGATCAATGCAGATAGAGCAATTCTCGATTCAATGGGATATTATGCACCTGCATTTGGTATGATAGGAACACTCGTAGGTTTGATAGGTATGCTGGGTTCATTGAACGATCCGAGTACGCTGGGACCTAACATGTCCGTTGCTTTGATAACCACTCTATATGGCGCTGTACTGGCGAATGGATTCTTTTTACCGATGGCAGAGAATCTAAGAGATAAAGGAGCCCTGGAAGATTCGGCAAAGAGTATGATATTGGAAGGTATACTTTCTATACAAGCCGGGGATAATCCGAGAATCCTGGAAGAAAAACTGAAGATCTTCCTACCCCCAAAGTTAAGAGCACAATATGAGGCAGTAAGAGAAGAGGAGAAGTCCCCGGAAGGAGCACCCGCAGGTGGCTAAGAAAAAGAAGAAAGGAGAGGCTCCTCGTGGTACACCAGGCTGGATGGTCAGCTGGAGTGACCTGACCACACTTCTTCTGACTTTTTTTGTAGCATTGATCTCCATGTCCACTATAAATCCTGGTAAATTCCAGCAAGTAGTGGTAGGGATACAAACGATCTTCAAGGGTGCACCACCGAGTGTTCTCAGTGGGGGTAAAAGCATGTCTCCCGAACCCCTTATAACCTCTAATCCTGGCATAAGGAGAGAGCTGATTCGAATAAAACAGAGTGAGAAGTTCAAGGGAAAGATAACGGTAAAGGAGGTCCCGGAGGGCACATTGATAAGTCTTCAGGATATGGCTTTTTTTGCCCCGGGAAGTGCAAGATTAACAACAGATGCAAAAGAGATTTTATCTCAGATTGGTGGTATAATAATAGAGCATACAGTGAATCCGTTGAAGATATTTGGATTTACAAACGATGTACCTATTCCACCAACGAGTCGATATCCTTCAAACTGGCATTTAGGAGCAGCAAGAGCAGCCAGTGTTGCATATTTCTTTACACATGAACTCAAGAATAAAAGAACGAAGGAACGTGCAGTAGATATAAAGCTGGGGAGATTTGATATAGACAGGGCTTATGACCCGGAGCGTTTTATACCTGTCACAGTTGGAGAAAAGGCAATAATGGCAGAAAAGCGATATTTAAAACTCGAACGGAATTCGAAAATAGAGTTAGAGAAGTTGAAGTTAAATCGAGGGGAAATAACAAAAGAACAATATAATACTGCTATCGGTCAAATTACAAGAGAATATGCCGATAGATCATCTGAACTAAGAGATAAGTATAGAAGAATAGACATATTGATATTACGGAAAGGTGAGGGTATGTAAATGGATAAGAGTAATGAAAGAGGAGCATCTCTTGTAGGACTATTGATAGTTGCTGTAGTAGCTGCCATAGTGGGAGCGCTTACTGGTTTTATGGTGATGAAAATGTTGGGAACCAACAAAAAAAAGCCAGAAGTTCCTCAAATAAGTACCGTGATAAAGGCAGTTATCGTTCCAGAAGGTAAACTGAAGACGTACATGCTAAAAGGAGGTAGAGAAGTTATTGCCCTCGATGGGTTGAGTTTTAAGGTGGGTAGTATCGCTGCAAGAACTGGAATCGCTAATCATCAAGACGAAATAAACGATGCTATTCAAACGCTTTTCTTGAGAAAAGAAGTCGACGAATTATCTACCGTTGCAGGTTTGCAGTTGTTGAAGCAGCAGATAAAAGATCTATCAAATGCCATAATCGGTTATACGGGTGATAAAGCAAAATATGGTGTTCAACAAGTTTATATATCCATTAAGTCCTTTGCAAGCATAGAATAATGAATTCGGTGGGTTTAATGAGTGTCGAACTCAAGTAACTCACTTAACTGTAAGAGAGGTGTAGCCAATGGCTGATGTCCTTTCTCAAAAGGAAATAGATGCTTTGTTAGGAGCTTTATCGAGCGGAGAGGTCTCCGCTGAGGAGATAAAGCAAGAAGAAGAAACTAAAAAAGTTCGCATTTATTCCTTCAAGCGACCCAGCAAATTCTCTAAGGAACAAATGAGAACGCTCGATATGATCCATGAAGGATTTGCCAGAACTATAGGCACCAATCTTTCTGCAAGGACAAGAGCCCTTACCAGTATTACCATAGCATCTATAGATCAGATGACCTTTGAAGAATTCACGAGGTCTATGGCTAATCCTACGATACTTGCTGTTTTCAGTGCAGATACTTTACCCAGCAACAGCATTTTTGAAGTGAACTTGAAGGTCGCATATGTGATCGTAGAAAAACTATTAGGCGGACCCGGCAGTGCTGTAAAGAAGATTAGAACTCCCACGGATATAGAGATGGCGATAATAAAACGGGAGATGCTTACGATGCTGGATATATTGAAAGATGCCTGGGTAAACGTTATAGGTTTCATCCCACATCTTGAAACATTGGAAACAAATCCTCAATTCGTCCAGATAGTCCCACCAAACGAAATGGTCATTCTCATAACATTTAATGTTGTAATATCAGGTATTGAAGGTTTTATGAATCTTTGTTTAACTTCTTCTATGCTGGAACCCGTTTTACCCAAATTAACTGCAAGTTCGTGGTTTACCTCTGGTAAAGAAGAATTATCTGAAATGGATGTAAAGAGAAACAAAGAAGTGTTAAAAGAGATAAGCGTACCAGTAAAGGTAGAGATAGGTTCTATTAGACTGACATTTTCTGAAATATTATCCTTGAATGTGGGAGATGTCATAAGACTCGACAGGAAGGCAAAAAGCAGTATAGATGTCAAAATAGGGACAAAGGTAAAGTTCAAAGCAAGGCCCGGTACAGTTGGAATGAAAAAGGCAATAGTTATAACCGAACCTGTTGAGGAAAGTGAACTCATATTTACGTCATCTGAAAGGAGGAGTTGAGTAAGATGGCAGATAATTTTCTATCGCAAGACGAGATAGATAGTTTGTTAGGTGGTAATTCGTCAGAGAAGCCTTCTCTCTCCGATCGTGAGAAGGATATTCTTGGGGAGCTGGGAAATATATCCCTTGGTGCTTCAGCAACTGCTCTATCTACAATTCTCGGAAAGAAGGTTTCTATAACTACCCCCAAAGTTAGTATATCCAATTTCGAGGATTTGAAAAAGGGTTACACAGGAAATTTACTCTGTGTAAACGTGAGTTATTCGGAAGGACTAAAAGGAACTAATGTTTTCTTATTACATATAAAAGATGCAGCTATTATAGCAGATCTGATGATGGGAGGAACGGGGGAAAATCCATCTGAAACCCTTGATGAAGTACATCTCAGTGCTGTTGGTGAAGCCATGAACCAGATGATCGGATCTGCTTCTACTTCTATGTCAGAGATATTCAAAAAAAGAGTAGAAATAACCACTCCAAAGGTGGAAATTATTGATACTTCTAAACCAGATTTTAAAATTTCGGGAGTACAAGAGAAAGGGTATTTCGTACTGGTAACTTTCAAATTGACGATAGATAATATGATAGATAGTGAATTATTGCAGATACAACCATTGGATTTTAAAGATGAGGTAGTGAATTATATGCTAAAGCAGTATACAGGTGAAACTGCTTCGTCTCCGACTTCTCAAAATACACAAGCGCCTCAACAACCCTCTGCTCCCCCTCGTGTTGCTGCTCCTCAAGGAGTTGCTAATCAGACAAGCGTTCAGAGAAATCCTCAGGTAGTTCAACCTGTGCAATTTCAGCAATTAACCCCTACACCTTCCTCAGTTCCAATAGAAAAAATAGATCTCCTGATGGATGTGCCCCTGGAACTGACTGTTGAATTGGGACGTACTTCTATGAAGATAAAGGATATCCTGGAATTGGGTATAGGATCTTTGATCGAGTTGGATAAACTCGCCGGGGAATTGGTGGATATACTCGTAAATGGTAAATTGATAGCGAAGGGAGAAGTAGTTGTCGTTGACGAAAACTTCGGTGTGAGAATAGTGGAAATAGTGAGTCCTATGGAGAGATTCAAAGAACTGCAGTGAAGTTTTTCACCTCAAGGAAAACGTAAAAAAGATGAAAAATGAAAAACATTCACCACAAAGGCCCAAAGGCAATGAATCCCATTATCCATCATCCGTTACGGGTTATGGATCACATATCACTCGTTGCAAAAATGCTTTTCTTCGTATTCTCTGCCTCTCTGTGATAGGAATAATAATTTGTGTATCTGTCATTGCTGATGTAGATTATCAGAAGATCTGGAGAGATTTTTCGCAACAGTTCATCGCCATACGTAATATCTCAGGAAGAATAAGAATTGTAAGGCATGCCGATGCGCAAACCGAGATCTCATTTGATTTTAAGGTAATGGATCTTCATGACTTCTGGCTGAAATTCACCGCTCCCGAATTGTTAAAAGATATAACATTGGTTGTAGATACAAATAATCACAGGATTTACAGTTCTTATCCCAATAAAGGAACTATAATAAGGCGGAATATGTCCAGAAAAGAGGTAAAATTCTATGATAATTTGGTTCTGAATATAATAACATTTCTTACACACATCAACACATCTGAATATACACTATCTTTTACGAATAGAAAAAATATGTTCTGCTTTACCTTTTCCTCGAAGAACAATTCTCTTCTCGAAAAACTCAGTATGGAATACCCTATAATAAGTGTTTATCTTTCATCTGATACGAAAATGTTAAAAGAAATACATGTAAAGGGTTCAAAAAGTAGTGATAATTTGCTGATCTATTTCTCTGATATAAAGCTTCATGATGAAGGAGTAAAGGATTACTTCAATTCATCTCTTCCATATCCACTGGAGTATTTACCATAATTGTAACTAAAAACCTGGGGGATAAGTCTTAGTTTTCGAATTATCAAGGTAGTGTACAATAATTTCGGCACTATTCAAGAAACTGGGGATAAAGACGCCAAAACGGATAACGAAGATGTAGTAATTACGTCTTTTTGAAAAAATCACCAGGATTACGGTGATTATTGAAGTTTTGAGTTTTTGTCTGGCAAAGTTGAGTCAAGGTATTTTATTCTGCCCCCTTTATAATCTGTCCTTGCTTCTTCAATTGAGCGTAGATATTCATCACTTGAAAGTGCCACTATATCCCCTCGACTAGATCTTCAAG
>QNAT01000069.1 GCA_003641555.1 Thermotoga sp. | reverse complement strand
ATTTACCTTTAACTCATTTAGATTAATATGTTTTAAAAACACTGGATAATCCTCGAGTCCGGTTATGTGAACGAATTGAATATTCTTTTCTTCTTTATCAAAAATGGAGTATACACTCAACATAATATCATTTATCACTTTGGCTCCTTTGCTGCCACCAAAAACAAGAACAGTGAATTTATCTTTATCCATGTTAAATCGATGATATATCTCATCTTTATCCTTTGCCTGGAAAAATTCATCTCTAATAGGATTACCTATAATGACGCACTTTTTTTTCACCCTTTTCGGTAGATAATCTATGCTTTCTTTGAATGCTAAAAAGATCTTTTTTGCATGAGGAGATAAGAGACGGGTGGTTAAGCCAGGATACACATTTTGTTCCTGAAGATAAATCTTCTTCCCCATCAGATACGCCGCTAACAGCACAGGGCCGCATACGTAACCTCCTGTTCCAATGACCAGATCAGGCTTGAATTCTGTAATAACAGCAAATGATTTGAAAAAGGCTGTTAATGCTTCAAAAAAGGCATAGATATTCCACAATGTAAATATTTTTCTATTTATACCTCTTATACTTAAATGAGCATGTCTTATGCCTTCATTCTTCCAATTGAAGTGGTATTCCACACCACGTTTCCCTCCTACATAAAGTATGTCTGCCCCCATTTCTTTTTTGAAACACCTGGCAATCGCAAGCGCAGGATAAAAATGTCCCCCTGTTCCGCCACCGCTTACCAATACTCTCATTGTATCACCTTCTAAATACATATTATAACAGAAATTATGTGAATAACGGTAGGCTATATGATAAAAATAGTTGATGGAGGACTCGACAAGAAGATAAAAAAAGAACATTTTTGTTTTTACTATTCGGTCCCAGGATATATCCACTAAATTCATATTTGTCATATGTATATAGTGTAAGACGAATTTGATCCACTCAAGGCCGTTGAGAATTGAGGCACCGACTTTAAGTCGGCATTACGAAATTTGCGTTAAGGAATTCGAGGAAAAACGTGTTAAGAAAATGATACTGTCTGAGAGAAGCGAGTCCACCCATTTTCAATATTTTTACGAAGAATTTTAGCAAATTTCGTACTGGCCTTGATCTTTTCTTTGGTTCGTTTGACTTGTATCAAGACAAAAGAAATGAACATAATAATGGGTTGATATTTTGCATTTCAACGAAGTTTAGTTACACAAAATTAATATAAAATGTCATTATCTCACGTGCCAAATTTATCAATTGCTTGAACATCCATCCACCTAAAAATGCAATAACTAAAAAGGCAGCAAATATCTTTGGAACGAAAGTTAGAGTTTGTTCATTTATTTGTGTTGTAGCCTGGAATATGCTTATCAATAAACCAACTAAGAGACTTGTTAACAATACAGGAGATATGACAATGAGAAGTGTATATATCGCACGTTGTGCTATCGTAACTATTACATCGAGTGTCATTTTCTATTCCTCCTCAAACGCTTTTTTGCGTATTTGAATAGATCGATCTTACTTTCTGTACCTTTAGCAATACGCTTTATGTTTTCCCTGTGTTGATAAAAGACAAGTCCTGCCAGCAGCAGGAATAAAATCTTAACTATTATATCCGTACGTATAGGAAAATCCACCATTATGGATGCTGCTGCGAAAATCATAGCTATCAGAGAAGCAAGAGAAGCATATTGGCTCAGGATAACTATTGCGAGCCATATAACAACGAATATCGTTCCAGTAAGGGGAGAATAAACAAAAACAACACCTAATGTTGTAGCAACGCCCTTACCTCCTTTGAACTTCATGAAGATACTGTGATCATGCCCGGAAACGGCTGCAATACCTATCAAAAGCGGTATATAACCCCAGCCAAAGGCCATAAGGGCAATGAACGTTGGAAGTATAGCTTTCCCAATATCACATGAAGCACACAACAAACCGACGTATAGATTGGTGGCTCTTGTGGCATTAGTGGCTCCGACGTTACCGCTTCCAAACTTTCTAATATCAATACCGGTCAAGAGTTTTGGTATCAAATAACTGAAAGGCACCGAACCCAATATATAACTCATAATGAATAAAGCAACGATCTCCAGAATTCTCATGTTTTACAACTACCCCCTTTTGAAGACCAAATGTATAGGCGTACTCGATAATGATGTAATGTTTTTACGTATCACATGTACCAGGCGTTTCTTAAACTGGATATTTATACCATCGGGATAATTACAGAAAAATATGAACCTGGGAGGTTTCTTTCCCCCCTGAACACAATAGGAAATTCTTACTCGTTTTCCTTTACTCGTAGAAATCGGCGAAAGGAGCATCGTCCTTCTGAGAATATTGTTTATTTCACTTGTGGATATCTCGGCAGTATAATTTTTATATGCTTCATCTATAGCATTGAATAGCCTTGGTAGCCCCTTACCTGTTTTCGCAGAAGTAGATATGATGGGTGCATAATCTAAAAAGTATAATTTATTTCTTATAATATCGGTAAAATCCTTCAATCCTTTTTTATCCATCAGATCAGATTTGGATATAACTATCACAACAGCTTTTTCACTTTCCTGGATGAACGAAGCTATCCGTTGGTCCTGTTCTGTGACGCCCTGAGTTGGATCCACCAGGAAGCAGATAACATCACTTTCTCTTATCGAGTTCAACGTCCGTTTCACGCTATATCTCTCAACTCCTCTTTTCCCCACTTTAACCCTTTTTCTTAAGCCCGCCGTATCCAGAAGTAAATATACCCTGCCTTCCCTTTCCAAAAGAGAATGCACAACATCTCTTGTAGTCCCGGGTATATCCGTTACTATTGATCTTTCTTCCTTTATTATCGTGTTGAACAGTGTTGACTTTCCAACATTTGGTTTTCCTACCACACTGACCTGAACACTTGCTTCATGGGAGTTCATCTCTTCTTTCAATTCTATGTGAGAAATTATATCATCCAATAATTCATCCACGTTTATTCCATGCTCTGCTGAGATCCTTACTGGTTCCCCTAATCCCAGCGAGTATATATCTGGATCCAATGGTTTAGACAGGTCTTCTATCTTATTGGCAACGAGTATATACCCTTTTGATGATTTTCTAACCATATCTGCGATATCGAAATCTTCCTTAGTGATCCCTGCTCGTGCATCTACCATAACGATCAAGAGATCTGCCTTATCAATGCCCTCAACGAGTTTAGAAAAAACTCTTTTTGCGATCTCATCTCTGGGTTCATCCATAAATCCTCCGCTATCCACGAGTATGAACTTCTTTCCTTCCCATTCAGCAACATCTTCGATGAGATCGCGTGTTATATTTGGGGTGTGCTCTACTATTGCTTTTCTCTTTCCAATTATCCTGTTGAATAACGTCGATTTCCCAACGTTCGTTTTACCTACCAGAAAAACGCGAATATAATTCCTCTTCACTTTTCTTCATTTAACCTCAACTTATCTGCTAATGTAATGTTTGTATTTTTTTTACCCAAAAATTCAGCGTAATCCTCACTTTCTTTGTCTTTCAAATAGTCCACAACACTCAGATTCATCTTTCTGATATCCTTTTCTGGATCGTACTCCAGGCGTTTAACTTTTGCCTTTAATATATTTCCTTCTTTAACAACTTCATTGGCGTTCTTAGCCTTTTCGGGGGAAAGCTGGGATACGTGTATGAAACCTTCTACCCCATTTCCGATCGAAACAAAACATCCGGCTTCTATCACCTTTACAACCTTACATTCCAATATCGATCCTATTTTCACTTCTTGCACGATCTTCTTCCAGGGGTCCTCGGTAAGACGTTTAAGACTCAAGAACATCCTCTTATTTTCCTTATTGATACCCAGAACCTTCACTGATACTTTCTCTCCTTTTTTTACCACTTCTGACGGATCTGCTATATGTTTCCAGGACATTTCAGATATATGAGCCAGGCCTTCAACACCATCTTCCAATTCGATAAGTGCACCATAGGGAAGCACCGTGGTTACAATCCCATCATATGTATTACCTATTTCATATTTGCTTAAGATGTTCTCCCAGGGATCTCCTTTGACTCGTTTCAGACTCAAGGCAATCTTCTTTTCCTTTTTATTCACAGATAATATTTCTACTTTAACAGTCATACCGGGTTGAAACACACTCTTTATCTTCTTTTTATTTGCCCTTCCCCAAAAGATTTCAGAAGTTCGCAGTAATCCTTCAACTCCATCTTCTAAGGCTACCAAAACACCAAATGGCACTATTTTTGTAATCGTACCATCAACGATGATTCCCGCACTATATCTCTCATCCACAGACTCCCATGGATCCGGAGTGAGACGTTTTATGCTAAGACTAACCCGCTCAGTTTCGGGATCGAATGCCTTGACCATAACTTTGATCTTCTCTCCCTTCTTTATCGCAGAAAGGTCGTTCTTCCTCTCATCCCAGCTGATCTCACTCACATGCAGCAAGCCATCTACAGGACCAATGTCTATAAAAGCTCCAAATGATGTCTTATTCTTCACCTTCCCTACAAGTATTTCTCCGTTCTTCAGATTCGTAAAGAATTCCTCTTTTTCTTTCTTCTCCTTCTCTTCCAGATAGAGCCTTCTTGACACGACGATACTCCTTTTGCGCCTATTGACTTCTAACAACTTAAATTCCAATTCTTTACCTTTACGAAGGGATTTTATTTTCGGTGTTCCTTTATGAGATGTTGGCAAAAAGGCAGGTAAATACCCGTCTATCAATACATTATACCCGCCTTTTATTCTCTTCTCAACGATCCCTTTTACATATTTTTCCTCAGTTCTAAATGCTCTTTCAACTTCTTTCCATATCTCATTCAATTTTACCCTTTTTTCAGAAATACGTATGATCTGCTCTTCGCTATCTTTACCAAGAGAAAGTATCAGTGCCTTCAATTTCTTCCCGATCTCGTAGCTCTCGCTCTTTTCGAGTAACTCACTCTGAGGGATAAAACCCTCTGTCTTATAACCAAAATCAATGAAGATGCCATTTTCACCAATTTTTTTAACCACTCCTTCAACCACAACACTTCTTTTCAGCTTAGGGAAAGACCCATCCATAGTTTGCACAACATCTTCCATGGTTATTTCATTTTCCCCAGATGCCTTATTTATGTTATCCTTTTTCTCTTCCACATCGTAACCTCCTTAACTCTTACATTTTTCTATAATCCTCTTCACGAGGTAAATAGGTGTAGAAGTACCCGAAAGCACCCCAACCGTATTAGCATTTATAAACATACCAGGAAATAGCGCTTTTTCATCCTCAACATGGAAAACACGGGTATTGTACTCTTTTGCTATTTTTACCAATGTATTCGTATTAGAACTATTCTTACCCCCAATAACCAGGACAACATCCACGCTTTTCGCTATATCGATTGCTTCCTTTTGTCTTGCAAGAGTTTCTTCACATATGGTATTATACACTTTCAGATTCTTAAATTTATTCTTGAGAGCAAATGCTATTTTTTCAAAATCCTCTTTCATCATGGTAGTTTGAGAAATGAGGAGTAATTTTTCATCATCACTCATTGTTAAACCTTCTATCGAATTCACATCACTTATGATTTTAACTTCATTTTCATAATCTTTTCTCAATGCCTTCATTTCTGCATGTCGTTCATTCCCATATACGATTACTCTATATCCTTCCTTTATCGCCTTATCTACCATTTGATGTATCTTTATTACCTTGGGGCAAGTTCCATCCAGAACTTTAACCTTCTTCCTCAACATCTCCACTTCTTCTTTACTTGTCCCATGAGCACGTGTCACGACAATTGCATTTTCCCCGGATTTCACATTCCCATCAAATTCCTTTATTCCAATATCGTTCAACCTTGCGAGTTCCACAGAATTGTGAATCAGTGCCCCCCAGTAATATACCTTTTTCTTGCCTTTCGACATTGTTTCAACGAGGTGTATTATTCTTTTGACTCCGCTGCAGAAGCCTATGTTTTTTGCCAGGATCATATTCATGTCTTTTCAAACCTCTCTTTTCCCATTTCGATTATCATATTTACAACTTCTTCAACAGATAAATTTGTTGTATCGATCTCTACTGCATTCCGCGGTTTGACAAGAGGTGCCAGTTTTCGAGTGCTATCTATTTCATCTCTTTTACGAATTTCTTTTTCTATCTTTTTAATATCTGTTTCTATTCCCTTTGATCTCAATTGTAGGTACCGCCTTCTTGCACGCTCCTTTACGGAGGCAGTCAAAAAGACCTTTAGAGGAGCCTCTGGAATGACTACAGTTCCTATATCTCTCCCCTCTATGACTACATTTCCTCGTTTTGCTATTTTCCTTTGCATCTCCGTCAGGAATGCTCTGACCTCTTTTCGTTTTGCAATATCTGAGACCTCAGCATCGATTCTCGGACTTCTTATTTCCTCAGATATATCTTTCCCGTTTAAGAGGATTTTGCTATCGTTGAACTCGAGTTTTAGACTATTCAGAATGGAACATATATCAGAGGATTTGCTTTCAAAGAAGCCTATTCGGATAAGATAATATGTAACAGCTCGATACATGGCCCCGGTATCAAGATATATCATATTCATTCTATCTGCCACTATTCTTGCTACTGTGCTTTTTCCACTACCAGCTGGGCCATCTATAGCTATTACTTTCAGATAGGAACTATCCTTCAAAATTCCAATTTCCTCACTTTAGAGCCGAAT
>QNAT01000068.1 GCA_003641555.1 Thermotoga sp. | reverse complement strand
GACGATCTCATTGCCCTCCTGATGACTCATGTGCTGAGATGCTTTATGAAAGGCGAAAAAGGGAAGGCAAGAAATCTGTTGAGGCGAGCTCTCAAAGAGAATAAACATATTGTAAATGCCATCGTGAGGTATCCTGTATATCAGGATATTCTTGAACCATATTCCGAAAGTGTTGTAGTTGGAAGTGAACAAGAGGCTGCAGAGTATGCCGATTCTTTTTACAGTTTCTGGAAAAGGATACCAGGAGCATTGGATTGGCTCAAGCGAGAAAGTGGAGCAATCCGTAGAAGAAGATGAGCAAACTTTGCATTAGCCACGAAGTTTAACAGATGTTAGATTATAGATATTAAATGTTAGATGAGTGAATGAGTAGATGGACATTTAATCCAACATCTAACGTTTTTTAATTTCGTATCGATATCACATACCGAGTGAGCGTGGGTCAAATGCATCTCTTAATCCATCACCCAACAAATTGAAGGCAAGAACAGTAACGATTATAAAAAATCCAGGAAGCAGTAACCAGGGAGCATGAGCTATTACATATGTATCTTGTGCCTGAGCAAGCATCAATCCCCAACTCGATTGAGGTTCTCTTATGCCCAGACCTAAAAAGCTCAATCCTGCTTCACCCAATATGTATCCAGGTATACTCAAAGTCGCAGCCACGATAACATACGTTGTCGTATTGGGTAATATGTGTTTCCAGATAATCCGCCTTTTCGGTAATCCAAGGGCTATTGCTGCCTCAACGAATTCTCTTTTCTTTATCGAAAGCACCATTCCCCTTATTACCCTCGACATAGATGGCCAACCGATGAAACTGAGTATGATTACCAATAACAGATAGATTTGTGTAGATGGTATATCCATTGGTAGAATGGCTCTAAGGGTGATCAGAAGATAAAAACCAGGGATCGACATGATTATCTCCGTTGTTCTCATCAACGCTTCATCGGTTATACCTCCATAAAATCCCGATATGCCTCCTAAAAATAATCCTAAGGAAAATGTTATGGCTACCCCTATTAAGCCTATCGATAAGGATATTCTCGAACCATAAAGTATTCGCGTGAAGACATCCCTTCCGAATTTATCAGAACCGAAAAGGTATACCCTGGAATCATCTGATGTACCAAATAGATGGAGTGTTGAGGGTATGATGCCGAGAAGATGATACCTCCAGGAATGAATGAAAAACTTGATAGGATATCTTTTAAAGGTATAGTTATCTATTTTGACTGTTGAGCCCGAAATAGTATGGATATTAAAATCATTTGTCATGACCATAATGCTATCTAAAGTAAAGATTCTCACTATTTTCACTACTTTTAAGCCCTGTAATTTGTAACCGTAGTCAAACGAATCTCTGTAGGCATCTATCATGTATCGATCTTTATAAACTCGAACCACTCTTTTATCAGTTAGTATTCCTCTTTCGTTCTTCAAAAGATTATTTACTGTTTTGGTCTTGTTAGAAAGTTCTACTTTCTTTCCATCATCTGTATAGGCATTTATTATCTCTCTTATCGAGAGGTCTATTTGGGCTACTTTATCTTTTGTAAACTCGAATTGCTTATTGTTATTTCTTCCTCTTATCGAAGCTAACTCAAGGCGTTCTGCTGAACTTCTCTCATATGTAAGTGGATTTATTATCGTCTGGGTTTTGAATACATACGGTGCTGTGAACTTTCCGTTGTAAAAGAAGTGAATTCTTGTAGGAGGACTATAAGACGATTTCAACTCGTTTACATAAGGATCGTATGGAGAAAGAAAGCCAGCTAATATAGCAACGATGTAAAAGAATACCAATACCCAGAATGATATTATAGCCAGCTTACTCTTTTTGAATGCTCTCAACAGGAGTTGAGTTCTCGAGAGATACTGGCGCTCAAAAGAATCCTCCAAATTCTTTGCAGTATTTTCTTCTCTTTTCATCTCAACCTCACCCTTGGATCTGCCCAGGCAAGTAATATATCTGCAACTAAGTTCCCTCCTATTAACATGGCAGAACTTATCAAGAGTGAACCCATTACGAGATATACATCTTGTTCTAAGAGCGCGTTGTATATCAATCTGCCAAGTCCTGGCCAACTGAATATGATCTCTATTATCAAAGCACCACTCAAAAGAGACGCCAATGCATATCCAAACATGGTTATCAATGGATTTATGGCATTTCTCAGAGCGTGTTTATATATAACAACGTTTCTTGGCATACCCTTGGCAACAGCAAAGAGGACATAATCCTCATGCATGACATCCAATAACTGTCCTCTCATCTGACGCATTATACCAACCAGGCGTATGAGCCCCAGGGCAAGCATTGGTAGGAACAGATGTTTAAGGATATCAACGATTTTTCCGATGGTGGTCATATGTTCATGATTCACGGAAGTCATACCCGTTATGGGAAATGTTCCCGTCCTGGCAGCGAAATAAAGTAAGATCAATCCCAGGAAAAATGCCGGTGTTGCGAGCCCTATGAAGGCAAGGACTGTTAATATGTGATCGGCTGCCGTATATTTATGTAAAGCGGAGAAGATTCCCAGACCGATTCCTATTATCCATGAAAAGATAAGAGAAGTAATTGCGAGTATGAACGTGTTATAGGCCCTGGACCATATAAGCGAACTCACAGGTCTTCTATAAGAATAAGAATATCCAAAGTTCCCGGTAACAGCGGACTTTAACCACATGAAGTACTGTTCTACGACGGGTTTATCCAGTCCAAACTGATGTGTCATCTTATCTATTGTTTCTTTAGAAATGGCAGGGTTTATTCTCAACTGGTCTAAAAAATCCCCTGGTGCCATCTGTATGATTATAAAACATAAAACAGAAACCCCTATAAGAACAGGGATGGCAACTATGATCCTTCTGATTATATACTTCAGCAATTCAAGGTTCCTTTCTTCATAAGAGTTAAAGTAGGGCTGTGGCGAAACGCAGCCCTACGAAATTCAGATCACTTCTCTTTCCAGATGGCGTATTCGTTCCATATCCTTCCACCAAACGCCGTAGGTGCCATGTTGTGGACTTTTTTGCTGTATGCATAGATATACTTTTGCTGAACTGTGTATATGAGAGGTAGATGTTCAGCTACCGTTTCCTGGAATTTGTTGAAGAGTACTTTCGCTTCTTCGTCACTAACAGTAGTCTCTTGCTTGTAGATGGTATCTATCTCTTTTGCCCACTCAGGAGAATAGTAGTCGTTTTGCTTTTTTACGTATTCCCTTTTTTCAGGTGAGTAATTCCAGAAGTGCAAATCACCGTCTAACTTCCACACATTCGAGCCACTATGTGGATCTACTCCACCTGTGAGTCCGATCATTAAACCTTCCCAATCGCCGGTATTCAACAGTTTTTTAACGAGGGAATTGAAGTCCTGAGGAGCAAATGTAACATCCATACCCAGCTGCTTCAGCTTTTCTACCAATATGTTGCACATATCTTCCCTTACAGTATTGCCACTGTTCGTAGTAATTATGAACTTAACCGGATTCCCATCTTTATCAACGAGATCTCCTCCTACGAGCTTGAATCCTCCGAGTTTCAACATTGCCCTTGCGAAGTTCAAGTTGAATGGGTACTTTCTTACCTTAGGATCGTAGAAATACTTTGCTGCAGCACTCACGGCACTCCATTGTGCATCTGCCAGACCGTTGTAAGCGGTGTTGATAACCGATTCTTTATCGAATGCATAAGCAACGGCTTTCCTGAAGTATTCGTTTCTGAACCATTTTCTCTTAACTGGATCAGGCGTGTTGAAGTTAAAACAGAAGAATTGCGTTCCAAAAGTTGGGCCATCGAGCCCGACGACAAAGCCCTTTTGCACAGCTTCTTTTCTAAGCCTCGGATAATCTGCGGAACGAGGTCCCATGTGATCGACTTCACCAGACTCGAATGCCAGGAGTATGGCATTCTGATCTGCTATGATCTTGAAAACCTCTCCATCGAGATAAGGGAGTACTTTCCCATCCAGGTCCTTTCTCCAGTAGTGAGGATTTCTCTTGAGGACAACCCTTTCGCCAGATACGTATTCCGAAGGAATGAACGGACCGGTTCCCACTATCTTATCCACATCGTTAACTGTCCACTGCTGCTGAAATGTGCCATCTTCAACAGATTTTGCCAGTACATGCTTCGGAAGTATCTGTGTTAGGCCGACAGATCTCAAGAACGGTCTAAAGGCCATCTTCAAGGTGAATTTCACCGTGTAATCGTCTATCTTTTCCACACCGGGGAAATTGCCCTCTGCATCCTTTATGACATCCTGGCCACCAGAAGGAATTTTAGGATTTTCCCATACTTTATCGAAAGACCATACAACATCATCTGCAGTAAATGGCACACCATCTGACCACAGTACGCCCTTTCTTAAGTGAAATATCCAGACCTTACCACCTTCCAGTCTATCCCAGCTCTTTGCAAGTCTGCCCTCCGACTGTATCGTTCCATATTGATCGAGCTCGATCAAGAAATCAAGGAACCTATCGATGATGTCGGTCGAAGATGTTTCCCTTGCAACAGTGGGATTAAGGGTCTTTGGGCCACTACCAAGAGAAGGGTTGATCAGAGTACCTCCGTACTGACCATGATAAGGCTCTACTCTGTACTCCGTCTCCACAGCGAGTGAAATAGCCGCAGAAAGAAGCAGCACGAACACAATGACTAAAAACTTTCTACCCATAACCATACCTCCTTTTTGTTTGGGGCTATTTTTATGCCCCTTACCTTTTTATTTATCCCTTTTGAAGGGGTCAAACATACAGATGACAGCTAACCCAATGAGTATCCGATACCTTTACCAATGGTGGATATTCAGAGTCACATATAGCCTTTTTGTACTTACAACGTGGGTGAAAGAAACAGCCTTTAGGCCTATTTATAGGACTCGGAACCTTTCCTGTGATCATATCCTCTCTACTCCTCTTCACCTTTGGATCTGGTATTGGCGCAGCGGCTAAAAGTCCCTTTGTATATGGGTGCATAGGATTGGTGAATATCTCATCAGATCGGCCGTATTCTACTATTCTACCCAGATACATTACACCGACTTCATCGCTTATAAAACGGACAACACTTAGATCATGTGAGATAAATATATATCCCATCCCCATTTCTTTCTGAAGATAAAGGAGAAGATTGATTATCTGAGCCTGTACAGATACATCAAGTGAACTCGTTGGTTCATCCAAAACTATAAGGTCGGGATTCAAAATAATTGCTCTTGCAAGGGCTATTCTTTGCCTCTGTCCCCCACTGAATTGATGAGGATATCGATCTATGTGGTAGGATTTTAATCCAACCTTTACGAGTAGATCCTTTATCACCACGTTTGCCTCTGCTTTTGAATTAACACGTTTATGATATAGAAGTGGTTCTGATAATGCTTCTCCTATTGACAATCTCGGATTTAGAGAAGACATAGGGTCTTGAAATACTATCTGTATCTTAGTTCTATAAGGTTTCAACTCCTTATCATCCATGTTGGCGATATCAGCCCCGAGAAATTCTATAATCCCTGCAGTCGGTTTGATAAGTCTTATTATGCTGCGCCCTGTTGTCGTTTTCCCACAACCAGATTCACCGACGAGACCGAAAGTCTTCCCCTTTTTAACCTCAAATGATACTCCATCTACTGCCTTAACATATCCCACCGTTTTTTGTATAAGAAAACCAGATTTTATGGAAAAGTATTTCTTCAGTTCTTTTACCCTTAAGACAACAGTTTCTTCTGCCTTCTTTGCCTCCATAGTTTCTTTTACAATTTTTTGCTTTACTCCCATATCATTTGACTCCTACATTTATTTTATCTCTGGTATACTTGAAGCATCTAACAAAATGATCTGGCTCAACCTCAACGATATCAGGTAAAGCCTGCTTGCATTGCTCTGTTTTAACGGGGCATCGTGGTAAAAACGGGCAAACTGAAGGTACATCTATCATTTGCGGCGGTTGGCCAGGTATAGGGTCGAGATGGGATATCTTTCTATCGACGCGTGGTATACAATTGAACAATCCAACAGTATAAGGATGCAAAGGATTTTCAAACAGTACATCAGTCGATGCCAATTCCATAGTTTTCCCACCATATAAAACCATTATTTCATCGGCGATCTCCGCTACAACACCGAGATCATGTGTTATGAAGATAACGGCAGTATGGAATTGACGCTGAAGTGTCTTTATGAGGTCTAATATCTGAGCCTGAATGGTTACATCAACGGATGTAGTCGGTTCATCTGCTATCAGTATATCTGGATCACATGATAGTGCTATTGCTATAACCACTCTTTGCCGCATTCCTCCACTGAATTCGAATGGATAAGAACGCAACCTTTCTTCGGGATTTGGTACACCCACCTTATCCAACATCTCAATTGCCTTATTCTTCGCTACTTCCTTATCCAGTTTTTGATGGAATCTTATCGTTTCCACCAATTGATCACCTATGGTAAAGAGTGGGTTGAGAGAAGTCATCGGATCCTGAAAGATCATGCTTATCCTCTTACCCCTTATTTCCAGCATGTCTTTTTCAGATAAACGAGCCAGATCTTTCCCCTTATACAATATATGTCCTCCCGCTATTTTGCCTGGCGGGAAGATCAGACGCATTATGGATTTTGCGGTAACACTCTTTCCGGAGCCAGTTTCTCCTACAATGCCTAATACTTTATCAGGATATAGATCAAAGCTAACTCCATCTACAGCCTTGATTACACCCTCTTCCTGATAAAAAAAAGTGTGAAGATCTTTTACTCTTAAGATAGGTTCGACTGCCATATTG
>QNAT01000067.1 GCA_003641555.1 Thermotoga sp. | reverse complement strand
AAAGAATTGGTAGAGGACTGCATTAACAGTGTAAAATATTTGTGTAAGTGTGGTGTAGAACAAACATGCATATTTTCCACCATTTATAAAATGGAAGGAAATACGGAGGATTTGCTCTTCAACATATTGAACGATGTTATATATTACCTCGATGTGGATGAGGTTTTACCAATGTTAACAGAGATAAAAGAAGATGAAGTAAAAGTAGACTTCGGTAGAATAAAAGGTAAGCCTGCCCTTGAATTGAAGGCACTTACATATCATAGATTAGAAATAAAGAAGAGAGATGATGCCTTTGAAACACTTCTGGTCTTCGATGTTTGATCGAGAAGGAGTGATACGGTGAAAAAGGTTCTTTCGATATTGAGTTTGATTTTGATAGTATTTTTACTTTATGGTTGTACAATGCCCTATAATACTGTCGTATCGAGAAAGATAACTTTTCCGAAGGATATGGCTCCGCATAGGGGGTATCCTGTGGAATGGTGGTATCAGACAGGGTACTTATATGAAAAAGGAGAAAGGTCATTTCCAAGGTTTGTGTATGAGTTCACGGCATTCAGGGTTTACAAGCCGAATAGCCCAAATTGGCCCAGACTCTTTGTTATGCCTGTAGGCGAGGTATGGAATATACATTTCGTTATACACGATTTAAAAACAGGAGATAGAAGATTTATCGAAGATGCATTCCCGCCAATGCTTTATGTACTCGGCCCAACCGTTGAGACCTCCAGAGAATGCCTTGATATGAAAGGAAGTGGAGAAAATATAAAGTTTCACTTCTACGGCAATACAAGAAATTTATATCTGGATCTCAAGAGCGGAAATAATGTAGAGATACATCTTAAGATGACAGCCTTAAAACCTCCCGTATTACACAATAATGGAATCATTTCAATGATAAAGGGAAGAAGTTATTATTATTCCTTAACGAGGATTAAGGTTGTTGGAAGTGTAAGATTTAATGATAGGTACACAGTTGAGGGTGAAACATGGTATGACCATCAATGGGGCAATTTCTCAGCACGCCCATGGGATTGGTTTAGCATAAGATTAAACAATGATGAGGAGATAATGGTGTTCTCGTTCCCGAATACAAACGCAGAATATGGAACACTCGTGAAGAAAGATGGAACAACAATTCCCTTAAAAGATTTCAATGTGACTCTCAAAGGCAAGATGTTAACGCCATCTGGTAAAATTATCCCAATACCGATGCCCGGGACGGTTACTATACCGAAGATAGGAGCTAAATTCAATATAGAGGCAGTGAGTAAAGTACAATTCAATAATTCCAGATACACACCGCCGTATTGGGAAGGGCTCTGTACGGTAAACGGTTCGTTAAAGGGAAAATCTGTAAGGGGCTTTGCGTTTTTCGAGGGCTGGAGATGAGAAAAACGAAGGTGTTACCATCTGGATGATTTATGGAGGAAGGATGAGTATGAAATGGGAAAAATTTACTGATTATCTATGGAAAATCCCGAAAGAGGGAGATATGAGGGTAGATTGTTATCTTTACTCTTCCGAATCTCTCATGAAGAATGAAGATCTCATAGATGCTGTGGGGCAGTTAAAAAACGTTGCACACTTACCCGGCGTGATCAAAGATGTTTATGGGATGCCAGATCTACATTGGGGTTACGGCTTCCCTATAGGTGGTGTTGCGGCGTTCGATGCAAATGATGGTATCATTTCACCAGGAGGAGTTGGGTTCGATATAAATTGTGGTGTGAGATTACTTAACACGCAGTTGAAGTACGGTGAGATAAAGAGAAATATAGATGGATTAACGCAGCGGATATTCGATGAGGTGCCGACTGGCATAGGCAGGGATGGAGAAGTTACTCTTGGATTGAAAGGAATAAAGCATGTTGTGAGAAAAGGTGCATATTGGGCTGTGGAAAGTGGCTACGGCACAGAAGAAGACTTGAAGCATATAGAGGAAAATGGATTGATGCAGGGTGCAGACGTATCGAGTATATCTGTGAAAAGTGTAAAACGGGGCGGGGTGGAGATGGGAAGCCTCGGGAGCGGGAATCATTTCATCGAGATACAACGCGTAGTTGAGGTATACGATGAGAAGATAGCAGCAGCATTGGGATTGGAAAAAGATACTGTAACTATCATGTTTCATACAGGCTCGAGAGGATTTGGACACCAGATCTGTACTGATTACATAAAGCGTTTCAGAGATGAAATGAAGGATTTCAATGCTTCTATTCCAGATAAGCAGTTGATGTGTGCACCGTTTAGAAGCCAGATCGGGCAGGATTATTTTTCTGCTATGTCTGCTGCCGCCAATTACGCCTGGGCAAATAGACAGGTGATAACAGGAATTATAAGAAGGGTTATCAAAGATATGATATCATCTGCTCTGGATTGTCCTCTCATATACGATGTATCTCACAATATAGCAAAGGTTGAAACACATGTTGTGAATGGTGTTAAGAAGAAACTGGTCGTTCACAGGAAGGGAGCAACTCGTTCTCTGGGTAAAGGTAATCCTTTGCTTCCCGAAGATTATATGGATATAGGGCAGCCGGTGATAGTCCCTGGAGATATGGGGACTGCTTCATATCTTTTGGTCGGAACTAAAAAAGCCGAAGAACGGTCATTCGCATCTGCAGCCCACGGGGCAGGTAGACAGATGAGCCGAAGACGAGCAAAGGAATATGCCAGAGTCCACGGCGAAGTGAATATGTTGAAAGGTGGGAGAATACCCATACGTGCTAAATCCAATGCCACAATAGCAGAAGAGATACCCGAAGCCTACAAGGATATAGATGAAGTAGTTCGTGTGATGGAAATTTCTTCTCTGGCTAAAAAGATAGTTAAGATGATTCCCATAGGTGTTATAAAGGGATGAAATATTTCTGCATCACACTCGTTATTTTATTATCGGTAACACTCTTATCTTTTGGTGTATCTGAACCTCTCATAAGAGTTTTGATTTCAGATAGCGCTACTTCCGTAACCCTGACGGCAACAACAAATGGGAAACTCATAGATGCCGATGTCAATAAAATCATTATCTATACCAAACCCTATGACACTGTAACTGTTGTAGCAAAGAATGACAAACTTCATATCAAAGGATATACTCGTCTCTCTTCTAAGATGATATTTACCCCTATTGAAGGGAAACTCTACTTCAACAAAAGACATTACAGAGGATATTTCAAGATCGTATCGAATAAGGGCAAAATTCAGCTGATAAACGTGATAAAAATGGAAGAATATCTCTACGGTGTGTTGAAAAACGAGGTAAACTTGTCCTGGAACATGGAGATGCAAAAGGTTCAGGCAGTTGCAGCCAGGACTTATGCCTACTACACTTTAAGAAAGGTGAGGGAAAAAGATCGCTCATCTGAATACGATCTCAGAGCTGATAATCTATCTCAGGTCTATGGTGGGATGGAAAGTGAGGCGGATGTGGTAATAGAAGCCGTGAATGCTACTCGAGGAGAGATCATAACATATAAAGGTAAACCAATAGAAGCAGTATACCACAGTGAAAGTGGTGGAATAACGGCATCGGCAAAGGAAGTGTGGGGAAGAGATATTCCTTACCTTAAAGTCGTTTATTCACCTTTCGAACGAGAGGCTCCACATTATCACTGGCGATATTTTCTATCTTACGATGAAATAGGACATATCCTGCGCACCATGGATTACAACATATGGAGGGTGAATAAGGTAAAGGTTGTAAGTAGAACGGAAAGTGGAAGGATAGGAAAGATGAGAGTGTACTCTCGCTTTGGTTATCACTATGACGTGGAAGGAAAAGATTTTAGATTAAAGGTGGGACCGAAGAAATTACTCTCCACGTTGTGTGTTTTGGAGAGTTCCGAAAAAGGTGTTACATTTGTGGGGAAAGGATTTGGACATGGGGTTGGATTGCCTCAGTGGGGGGCAAAGGGTTATACAGAACGAGGTTATGATTACAAATTCGTCCTTCAGCACTTTTATGCGGGTACAAAGATCGAGAAGATGTATTGAGTGAGAACGTTTTAACCACGAATTAGCATGAATGGGTACGAAGTAAGAAAGATGGTAGATGAGTAAATGAGTGGATTCCCATTAACATAGAAGATCATTTTTTATTCTTAAACAAAACATCAAAATGATGAGGAAAAGAAGATCATGAAGATATCCATAATAGGGCTTGGTGTAACAGGCTTCGGTTTACTTAAATATTTAATAAATAAAAATGAAGATGAGATCTTCGTCTCCGATTCAGCGGAGAGTCTTTCAGAAGATAAGATTGCCTTTTTGAAAAAGCATGGGGTGAATTACGAGCTTGGTGGGAATACAGAGGAGATCTTAAATCATTGCAATATCGTTCTGATCGGCCCTGGTGTGAATCTTCAAAATCCCATCCTCTCTATTGCAAGGATGAAAAATGTGAAAATCATGAACGATATAGAATTCATGTTCAGAGAATTCAAAGACGAGTTCAAAAGGCATGTAAAGTTAGTAGGAGTAACAGGTACAAATGGCAAGACAACCACAACCACTCTTATAGGGGAGGTTTTGAAAAAAGCAGGTTATAAGACCTTTGTCGGTGGAAACATAGGTAATGCTTTTTCTAATCTATCCAGTGTCATAAACAATGTAGATGTGATAGTACTCGAACTAAGCAGTTTCCAACTGGAACTCGTAGACGAATTCCATGCCGATATCGGTATCATTTTGAATATTACCCCTGATCATATAGATAGACATGGAACGATGAAGGATTATGTTACGTCTAAATCGAAGTTATTTGGTAAAGATGAAAATGTTGGTACAGCAATTCTGAATTTCAACAACAAATGGACGAGAAATCTTGGCATCACGATGCATAGAAAAGTGAGATGGTTCTCGAAAATGGGAGTTCAAGAAAATGGTGCGTTCATTAGGAATAACAGGATATTCATAGCGAATTCTGGCATCGAGAAAGAGGTCCTTCCTATTTCGATGATGAAGTTAAAAGGGATGCATAACGTTGAAAATGTAATGGCTGCTGCACTCGTCACTGATGAGTTGAATATAGATATGGAAATATTCAGAAATGTTGTAAATAATTTTTCAGCACTTCCTCACAGGATGGAAGAGATCGAGAAGTTCGATGATGTCTTATTCATAGACGATTCCAAAGCCACAAATACGGATGCTACTCTCTGTTCTTTCAAGACATATCCTGAAGGTAAGATCGTGCTGATTTTAGGAGGCAGAGCCAAGGGAGAAGACTATTCTTTGCTTTTGAAAGAAGCAAGTAAATATTGTAAGTATGTGATCTTGATGGGAGAAACGAAGAAAAAATTTGCTGAATACCTGGATCGAATCGGTATGAATAATTTTAAAATCGTAAATTCCATGAAAGATGCTGTTAGATCAGGTTTTACACTCGCAGATAGAGGAGATGTCGTTTTACTCTCACCTGCCACAGCGAGTTATGATATGTTTAAGAATTATAAAGAACGTGGGGATGCCTTTAAGGAAGAGGTTTATTCTTTGAAGAAAAATCATGGCTAACAATTCCCTTAATCCTCACAATGTAGAAGCAGATAAAAAATTGCTCATCACCATGTTTCTCATCCTCACGATTGGGATGCTTGCTATATACAGTACGAGTTTTATACAGGCATTTACTTATCCCTATCCTTCTCCTTCAAGATATTTTGAAAAGCAGGCGATATCTGCAGCGATAGGAATAATTCTTATGCTTGTCTTAGCAGCAATGAATTACAAAATACATCTTAAACTCAGATGGTTTTATTCCATCGTTATACTCACAGCACTCGTAGTAGCTCTATTTTTCCCCTCCCATTTGAGAGCTCATAGGTGGTTCTTCATAGGAGGATTTTCAGTTCAACCTTCTGAGTTCTTGAAGATCTACATACTGATATTGTTGGCGGAACACATATCCTCCGCACCGGATAAGATGCGGACATTCTGGTACGGTATTTTCTACCCATTCCTTCGGCTTGCCATTTTGTCCCTGTTGGTCCTGGTAGAGCCAGATTTGAGCACTTTCTTTTTGATAATCCTGATTACACTTACTCTTCTATACATTGGTGGATGCAAGAAAATCCATCTCTTCTTATCCATCACTGCTGTTGGAATAGCCTTTTTTGTGGCCTATAAATTCAATCGCATCCCTTTGTATCAGATAAAGCGATTCACAGATTTTATAGCTGGGAACAATAATATACAGAGCGAAGCAGGAAAATTGGCAATGATGCACGGCGGCCTGTTGGGGGTTGGTTTGGGAGAAGGTTCACTAAAGTATTACCTTCCCATGCAATTCACGGATTTTATAGCCGCTACTATAGGGGAAGAATTAGGTTTCGTTGGTATATCGGTGATCATATTCCTGTACTTCGGGATGATGAAATACATGTTCGATCTCGTCTTCACCCACATAACAGATGATTTTGGCAGGATGTTCATGATCGGATATGCGGTCTTGATAGCATATCAGATGCTGGTGAATTTGGGTGTGATTGCAGGACTCTTGCCCGTAACAGGAATGACCTTGCCATTCATCAGTTACGGTGGAAGCTCTCTCATATCACTTCTCATGGGTTTTGGAATCGTGCTCTCTATAATAAGACGAGCGGAATAGAATTCCGATAAGTCCTCCTGTAGCTATTCAACTGCAGGGCACAGAGAAAATATTAATTAAAGTTATAGTGCAAAATGAAATTGTTTCTGATTTTAAGCCGGCATTACGAAATTTGCGTTAAGAAATTCGAGGAAAAATGCGTTAAGAAAATGATACTGTTTGAGCGAAGCAAGTCCACCTATTTT
>QNAT01000066.1 GCA_003641555.1 Thermotoga sp. | reverse complement strand
TCTGGGAGAAATCAATGTGTTTTTGAAGGTTCCTTTTCAAAGAATACTGTATTCATGCTATGTCCTGGACATCGTATGGCTTCATCGATGCTGTTTCTGGGTTATTTTTTGGCAAAGTTGAGTTAAAGCCTCCTTTCAAGAGGGAAGAAAAATAGGTGTTATGAAATCGTTGATTTCGTCGAAAGAGGAAAAGAATTTTGATCTTTCGATGAAAAAAGAGCCGAATTTTGTGAGTTTGCCTTCATTTTGGTTTCTATGTGGGTTTTTGGAAACAGGATGTTTCGAGTGTGGCGGTGTTCAATTTTACCACCATCTTGTACTGAATTTATATTTCTTATATTCTTTATCATTTTCTGGTTTTTTGAAAACGAAGATATGCTCATGCCCTATCAAATAAAATTCATATTCCTTCGCACGCCATCTCTCTCTCGTGGTTTTCATATTCCATTGCAACTTAATTATGTCTTCTTTTAGAATGAAGTCTACATCTAAAAATGTTTGCATGACTCTGGATGAAATCGGTATATAGTGCTTATGTTTTCTCGTATCCCCGATCAAGATCGCACATGTTTTACCGGGCTTTAATACTCTAAACGATTCTTTCGCTACTTTTCTCATTCCCTTAAGGTATTCTTCGAATGGCAGCTGAGAAAGGTCATCACTGAGTTTCTTGCTCCTCGTATATGAAATTATATTCGCATAAGGCGGATGCGTTGCAATAAGATCTACGCTTTCATCATCAATTTTATCAAGATTCCGAGCATCTCCCCGATACGTTTTTATTATTGGCTCTTTATACTCCGGACTATCGTACGAAAAACTCAATCTGTCTCTGGTAATCATAACTGCATCGAGGTTAATATCCACACCGATAGCGTTTCTTTCCAACAACTTTGCTTCTACAAGTGTTGTTCCGCTACCCATCATCTGATCCAATACCCAATTTCCCTTTTGAGTATATTTCAGGATAAGATTTCTCGGGATATAGGGTGACCAATTTCCTCTGTAATTCCCCTTATGACTGGCCCAGTTTCCTCTATCAGGGAAACTCCATACCGTTGTTCTTTCTGGAGTGTAATCCTGTGGCGGACCGTAAGTTTTAATTTTACGTTTTTTGTGCAGAGGGATCTCTACATCCTCAATAATCACAGATGGTTGATCTTCTATAAATTCTAAATAGTCTTGCTGAGTTATTTCTTTCATCTTTCATTTGTTTCTGAGAGAAGCTTTCCATATCAGGTAAGCCTTTATGAAAGGGGTTATCTCACCATCCATGACACTCTGAATATTTCCAGTCTGATGGTTAGTTCTATGATCCTTTACCATATTATATGGGTGAAAGACGTAAGAACGGATCTGACTACCCCATCCTATTTCTTTCAATTCTCCCTGTAATTTCAACATTTCCTTTTGCTTTTTATCCATTTCAAGAGCATAAAGTTTTGCCTTAAGGACCTGCATAGCAAGGTATTTGTTCTGGTGCTGTGAACGCTCGTTCTGACAGGTTACAACTATGCCAGTTGGTAGATGAGTTATACGTACTGCGGAATCCGTCTTGTTTACATATTGTCCTCCATGGCCAGATGCACGAAATGTTTCTACTTTTAGATCTTCATCCCTTATATCCATATCTATATTTTCATCCACTTCAGGCATCACGTTGACAGAAGCAAAAGAAGTATGACGCCGCTTCGAGGCATCAAATGGAGATATACGTACCAGGCGGTGTACGCCTTTTTCCCCTTTGAGATAACCGTAGACATATTCTCCTGTTATCTTAACGGTTACACTGCTTATCCCGGCTTCTTCTCCTGGTTGGTATTCTATCGTCTCCACTGAATAACCGTTTTTCTCCGACCATCTGAGATACATTCTGTAAAGCATATCTGCCCAATCGTGTGATTCTGTTCCACCAGCACCCGGATGAATGGAAAGATAGGCATTCGCATCATCGTAATCTTCATTTAGATAGGTCTCGAGTTCGAACTTATCCATCAAAGGTTCGGCTTTTTTTAGGACTCCTTCAAGGTCTTCTTCAGAAGCATCTCCATCTTCTATAAGCTCAGTTACAACATCTATCTCTTCAAAGGTCTCTTTTAACGATTCGTATATCTTTATCCTATGTCTTCTTGTATTCAATTCCTTTGAATATTTCTTCGCTTCTTCCTTGTTAGCCCAAAAATCCTTATCTCCCATCTTTTTTTCAAGTTCTTTCATTCTGAGATGCTCTTTATCCCAATTAAAGACCCTGCATAGGTCTTCATACTTTTTCTTCAATTCCGTTACCTTGGATGCAACCTCAAAATTTATCATCACACTTACCTCTTTACTTTCAATCTTCCAGAATGTTTTTTCTGTACCCTTTCTATACGTCTTCTTTGTTTTCTACCCAGAGAACTGTATTCGTTGTGGACGTACTGAGCGGAATTCATTTCCTCTGCAGCCTTTTCTTCCACTTTCTTTTGATCTACCACTTTTACACGGAACAGGAAAGTTGCTATAGTATCGTATATATTGTCTATCATATCTTCGAAGAGTCCAAAGGATTCCTTCTTGAACTCCAGAACTGGATCACGGTTACCATAGGCACGAAGATTCACATATCCTTTAAGGGATTCCATCGATTCCAGATGCCTTCTCCATGATTCATCTATTACACGTAAGATTATATATTTCTGTATATTTTCAAATTCCTCTCCTATATCTTTCTTTTTCTCTTCATACAATTGAGTGGCGAGATTCCCCAATTCTTCTTTCAATTCCAGAGTTGTTGAAGCCTTCACATCCTTTGCCTCTACTGCAAAGGGGATGAAGGGTTTTAATGCATTCAAAATGTCTTCTAATGGCCATTCATCACGATGCATTCCATTAGGTATGAAAGTTTCTACCCTTCTCTCTATAACGTCCGTCAGAATATCGTGAACATGAGAATCAACTTCGTCATTTTCCAATATCCAATTTCTATGAGAATAGATAGCCTCTCTTTGTTTTCCAAGAACATCATCCAACTCCAGAAGGTTTTTCCTTATGGCAAAGTTTATCCCTTCCACCTTCTTTTGAGCGGATTCTATTAGTTTACTCAACATGGGATGCTCTATAGGTTCTCCCTCTTTTAATTTCAGTACGTTCATTATTGAACCTATCTTTTCTCCCCCAAAGATCCTTATCAAATCATCTTCCAAAGATAGGTAAAACCTCGATTCTCCTGGATCTCCCTGTCTTCCAGATCTCCCTCGAAGCTGATTATCTATTCTTCTGCTCTCATGGCGCTCCGTACCCAGGACGTAAAGTCCTCCAAGATCGACAACACCTTCGCCCAACTTTATATCTGTCCCTCTTCCAGCCATATTCGTGGCTACGGTGACTGCTCCAGGCTGCCCTGCCTTCGCAATGATCTCAGCCTCACGTTCATGATATTTCGCATTCAATACTTCATGCGGAATATGCCGTTTTTTCAATAGATTACTTATCATCTCATTTTTCTCTATGGATATCGTGCCAACGAGGATAGGTTGTCCCTTCTCATGACGTTCAACTATATCTTCTACTATGGCGTTGAATTTCTCTCGCCTTGTCCTGTAAACCAGGTCATCCATGTCCTTTCTGATCACAGGTTTATTAGTGGGTATAACGACAACCTTCATATTGTATATCTGATCGAATTCTTCTTTCTCCGTTTCAGCGGTACCCGTCATACCAGACAATTTATCATACATCCTGAAGTAGTTCTGGAAGGTTATCGTTGCATAGGTCAAACTTTCACTTCGAACCTTAACACCTTCTTTAGCCTCTATAGCCTGGTGCAGGCCCTCACTGTACCTTCTTCCAGGTAAAAGCCTACCAGTGAATTCATCAACTATAACTATCTCTCCATCCTTTACTAAATAATCCACATCACGTTTGAAGAGATTAAAAGCCTTTAAGGCGTTGAGAAGATGGTAAAGATAATCCACATTCGAAGGGTCATATAGGTTCTTTACACGAAGAGATTTCTCAGCTCTGTTCACGCCCTCAGGAGTCAAACTAACAGTTCTACTCTTTTCATCTATCTCAAAATCTTTTCCCTTCTTAAAACCACGTGCCATAGATGAAAATCGTCTGTATAAAGCAGATGCATCTTCTGCTGGGCCAGATATGATCAGAGGGGTTCTGGCTTCGTCTATCAAGATACTGTCAACCTCATCTACTATGGCATAGTGATGTCCTCTTTGAACTCTTTGATCCACGGAGTAAGCCATATTATCCCTGAGATAATCGAATCCGAATTCGTTATTGGTCCCGTAGGTAACATCGGCATTATAGGCTACCTTTCTCTCCGAGAATTCCATGCCGTTTTGTATGACACCGACTGTTAATCCCAGCATCTCGTATATGCCGCCCATCCAGGCAGCATCACGACGAGCCAGATAATCGTTCACAGTTACCACGTGTACACCCTTGCCCTCAAGGGCGTTGAGATATACCGGCATAGTTGCAACCAGAGTCTTTCCTTCCCCTGTCTTCATCTCCACACATTTTCCTTCGTGCAGGGCTATAGCACCCATGATCTGGACATCGAAAGGCCTCTCCTTAAGTATCCTCCTGGCGACCTCACGAACCATAGCATACGCCTCTACCATTATCTCTTCTAAAGAAGTCCCTTCCTGCACCATGTTGCGAAATTCTGCAGTTCTTTGAGCAAAATACTCATCTGGGACCTTCTCAAACTTAGGCTCCAGTTTGTTCACCTGCTCTACTATTCTGGAATATCTTCTTATCTGTCTATCGTTATAACTCGGGATGATCTTTCTCAACAACTTATTAGCCATAAACTCACCTCATCGATAGATTATAACATATTTGTAGTATGCTTATTATCACGATGAAATCAAGCGGACATTATAGTAAGCAGTAATCCGTTTTATCCCTATCTTCGGATCTCGATATATTTTCCAAAAACCCAGCCTGTTGTATTTTTCACTCTTACCTTATACCAGCCTTTTTCTTTTTTCAATATCACTACTACGGTCTTCTTCGAGAGTGTCGCAACGATCTCAAAATCAACACCCGGACCATTTCTCACGTGAAGATATCCTACATTAACTGTTCCAATGAGATTCCTTTTTTTCGAGATACCCTGATGTCTTATATCGTGATGAAACATCGGCCAGGGTGTATTAGATAAACCATCGTTATTACCGTATATGATAGCGTAGAGATAGTTATCATTGCTTCCGACGTATATCGTGCCGTCGGGACCTATGGCAGGTGAGGAACGGACATCTCCATTAGTTTCGCACTTCCATTTCAACGTTCCGTTTGGATCTATAGCATAGAGATAGTTATCATCGCTTCCAACGTATATCGTGCCGTCAGAACCTATTGCCGGCGAAGAACGGACGTCTCCTTTAGTTTTATATTTCCATTTCAACGTTCCGTTCGAATCTATAGCGTGAAGACAATTGTCACCAGCTCCGATGTATATCGTTTCATTCGAATCGATAACAGGCGAAGAATATATCTTTCCATTTACCCTGAATTTCCATTTTAGTGTTCCATCGGGATTTATGGCATATAAATAATAATGTGTGGAGAAAATACCTTTACGGCCTCCAACAATATATATGTTTCCGCAATACCCTATTGCTATGGAAGAATATACATCTCCATCGGTTTTGTACTTCCACTTCAACGTTCCGTTTGGATTTATAGCGTAAAGATAGTTATCATCACTTCCGACGTATATCGTGCCGTTGGGACCTATGGCAGGTGAAGAACGGACGTCTCCATTAGTTTCATACTTCCATTTCAACGTTCCGTTCGGATCTATAGCGTGGAGATAGTTATCATCGCTTCCGATGTATATCGTGCCATCATAACCTATTGCTGGGGAAGAATACAGCTTACCATTTGTTTTATACCGCCATACTGTAGTTGGGGGTATCTTTCTTTTAAGCAAAATCGGTTTATAGCCATCGAATTCTTCATCACATTGTTTCAAAAGCGAAACTACGGAGTCCCAACACTGCTTATATTTCCCTGCATCAAAATCATTTTTTGCCCTCTTTAAGTCTTTTAAAAGTGAAGCAACTTTCTTCTTTAAATTCTCGATCTTCTCATCTATATCCGGATACTCTTCGTATATATCTCCAGCGTTGGCCAACTCATATTCTTTTAATGCGGTTGAAAGATCATAACCTTTTTCTGCTTTCTCCCCATTTATGAGATGAACATTCTTTTGACTTACGAAATCCTCTATATCCTTCTTCAACTTCAAAGGTGTGATCTTACCCGTGGGGTCGGCCTCGATATCGATATTGCAGGCATCTTTTATCTTTTGATATGCGTCTTTAATGAACGAAGGCTCTTTATCTTTCTTTCCCTTATCGAATTCCTTCATCGCATCCCAATACAACCCTTCGAAATCCTTGAGTTTATCCTCGCATTCATCGATCCTCTTCTCGATAGCCCTTATCTCATTTGCTTCACCCGTGAGTTCCAGAACTTTCTTCCAATCTCTCCTGGCACTGTACAAATTGCGAGAGGTCATCTCACTCCCGGCTTTATTCGATAAATTCTTATATTCTTCCAATATTGGATTATATTCCTTACATATCTTTTCGTATTCATCTCTGTAATCAGATGCCCCGATCTGAAAATCTTGAGACTCGAGTTTTGCCTTCACCTGTTCGTAATGCCACCATCGATGTTTGTTGCCACAATCATCGAGTGTGCCGATCAGATGCTGAACTTCGTCACATCTTTGTTTGAACGGGGTTAGATCGTATTCCTCTGTCTTTTCATCACAGAGTTCTGACAATGTGGATATTATCTTCGTACACTGTTTATATTC
>QNAT01000065.1 GCA_003641555.1 Thermotoga sp. | reverse complement strand
TCCCGTTGAAGCACAGAGAAAGCATTGATGTTAAATGAATAAATGGGTAAATAAATGAAGGGGTGGATGAGTAAAGTTAGATTAAAATGCTCTCTCATCGATTTTTTCATTAACATCTAAAAACTAACATTGGTTCAGATCTAACATCTATCAAATCTTTGCGGCAATTTGATGTCCTGAATAGTTATCTCGAATATTACCGTGCCACCTCCCGTATACTTACAGGGATCAAGACACTGTACGTAAGCTTTATTTTTCCCAAGTCCCAATTCTTCTGGTTTGGTTCCCCTACTCAGGGCGGTGTAATACGGGACGATGGACATCAGGGAGTGCAGGCAGATGGGAATATCGGATCTCAAAATATATCCTTCTCTTATGCTGAATTCATCTCCCACCTTGTAGATAGGACAATGACCTATAATTTCCCTAACCTTGATTTTCAGGTCTCTTGTCATACTTTTGCCTCCTGCTTTGTATACTTTGAACACATAAACAAGTGACTTTTAGTGAAATATATCTATTTGAAGAGACGTCCTATTATGTTTAACACTATAGTGAGAATAATACTTATCAATATGCAGGTTATTATGGGTATATAAATGGTAACAGTTTTTTTCTTTATCACTATATCACCTGGCAATTTACCAAGAAATGGTATCTTACCCCAGAATATCATAACTATGCCGGCAATGATTACTATTATACCGAATATTACGAGTGACTTACCTATCATGTTGAACATACTTACTACCTCGCCAGATCTTTGCTACCATATTGGCTGCCTCGAATAACAATATCAAAGTTATCACAGTATTTATAAAAGCGGCCTTTTCGGGTTTGAACGTCCGGGCCAGGCTTGCTACAAAATACCAGAATGTGTACCAATATAATAAAATACAAAATGTCCCTACGATCTTACCTTTAAGAGTAGATTTTATGATTTGCATCAAGAGATCAAAGGATATCAATATAGTATTGGCGATACATATGATTGCAAAGAAAGACCACCATCCTTTACCAGCAAATTCCAGATATAGAAATACACTAACTGCGTAGAATAAAACCAGGTTTATTGGCATAAAAGAAGTTAGATTGCCTTTCAGAAGTTCGATTTTCTTCTTTTTATTTCTCCATTGAAGATAAAACAGGGTGCCTATAATAAATATCACCGTAGTAGCAATTTCCATTGCAGATTGATGCAAGGCAAAGAACATTAAAAATACGTAAGCTATTGCAATACCCCAGTTATACATAAAAACCATCTCATTTATTCTTTTTGAGATTCCATTATACAGGTCTAAAGACCCATTCTTACAGAAGCGAATCTGAATTCATAGCGTGAAATAAATTATCATACCTTTTATTTTACTTCCATTTTCCGAGGTATTGTCTCTGGGCATCACTGAGTACACCTATAGATACACCCAAAGTTTTCAATTTTGCTCTTGCTACTTCTTCATCTATCTCCTTTGGGACTTCGTATACATGAGATTTCATATGCTCATGATGTTCAACTACATACTTAGCACTCAGCAATTGCAAAGCGAATGTGGTATCCATTATCTCTACGGGATGACCATCTCCGGCTACTAAATTCACCAATCTTCCATCAGCGAGTAAATAAACCTTTCTATCATCCTTGAAAGTGTATTCTTCTACGTTATCTCTGACGGTCTTCTTTGACACACTTAACTTTTTTAGAGCGGGTTTGGAGATCTCTACATCGAAGTGGCCAGAATTGGCGAGTACAGCCCCATCTTTTATATTTTTCAGTGCATCTTCTCCCACTACATCTATGTCTCCCGTTGCTGTTACGAAGAAATCCCCCATCGGTGCGGCCTCTTCCATCTTCATAACTCGAAAGCCATCCATAAGTGCTTCGATCGCCTTTACAGGATCCACTTCCGTCACTATCACATTTGCTCCGAGACCTGCTGCACGCCTGGCTATACCTTTTCCACACCAGCCGTATCCTCCTACTACAACGGTCTTTCCACAAATGGATAGATTGGTGGTCCTCATTATTCCATCCCATGTGGATTGTCCCGTACCATATCGATTATCGAACAGATTTTTCATTTTACCATTGTTAACGGCTATTGCTGGAACCTTTAATCTTTCTTCTCTTTCAAGGGCCCTCAATCTGATGACCCCCGTTGTGGTCTCTTCACATATACCGTATAGGTTTTTAAGTACATCAACTCTGTTGGAGTGAACAGCAGCTGTAAGGTCTCCTCCGTCGTCGATTATAACATTTGGCATAGCATCTAAGACCTCATTTTGAAGTCTCCTATACTCATCCATGTCATTTGTGTGTTTCGCGAAAACATTGATGCCATGTGTGCTTAAAGCAAGTGCAACGTCATCCTGTGTCGAAAGTGGATTACTTCCCGTTACCCATACAGAAGCTCCCAATGACTTCATTATCATTGCCAGATAGGCTGTCTTCGCTTCCAGATGTACACATATCGCTACGTTCAAACCAGAAAACGGTTTATCAAGGCTCATCTCTTCCCTCAAGTAATTCAACACTTTCATCCTTTTAGCAACCCATTGAAGTTTTTCTTCTCCTCTTTTTATCAGGGTCGTTTTATCTAATTCCATCTCTGCCATCTCCTCTCATGAAAATGCCCCCGCTTTAGGGGACATTAAACTCTTATGATATCATTTTTCAACTGCTCGGATAGTAACATCCACTGTCGTTCCAGCTGGAAGGAAAACCTGCACCCTTACTCTTGCTTTACCGTTTGGCAAATTCTTCACTTCGAGGACCTCTGGTTGATATTTGGACAAAACGACTTTTCTGGACCAACTTATTTCATGAGCAGTGACTTCATATTTTTTGGCTCCTGGCATTATGAAAACCAAACCCTTTGCCAGATAGTTATAAGTCGTTCTATTAGCAACAGAAACCATATTTTCATAATATGATCCATCGTTAGCATATTTGTAAGTGTAATCGAAGTGATAAGGTTCTATAACATTATAAGTAACCTTATCGCCGTTTACCTTAATGAGAATGTAATTGTAAATACCCAGTGCTCCTGCAGGAAACTTCACATTGCAGTGATATCCCTGTCCAACGCCATTCATATCCAGAGCAGGGTCTTCCATAACTGCTCTGCTGCCATTACCCGTATTCGTTATAGCACCTCCTGTAACCGGAGCATAGATCGGTGCACCTCCACCGCCTGAAGTTATATACCTAACCCCGTCGTGTATTTCTTCATAGAAAAGATGCTCATGACCGGCAATGTATGCATCGATATGATTGTTAGCGAAAAGTTTTGCTACGGCATCTCTATCCTCTCTTTCAGCAAAGCATTTTGGATGCGGCCCGAAGTCAGGAGTTAAGGCAGAATACATAGGAACATGTGAAAAGACAAAGGTATGGGTTGTGTTCTGTTTGTCTGGCATGACCTTTTTCAGCCAATCCAATTGTCCTAACGTATGTAACCCATCGTTGTCATTGTATATACCCCTTTTGTGATCATTGAATACGGTGTTTAAAACTATGAAATGAGAATTACCATAGTAAAAATCAAAGTAGAGTTTCTTCCCAAATCGTTCTCTGAATGCGGGCAACACTTGATCTTCATGATTGCCACATACAGTAATATGTGCAACATCCGGGGCATAAGTATTGAGATAGTAAGCATATTCCTTTACTTCTGCCTTTCCTTGTTCAGGTGTATCGGTATAACCTACCAGAATATCGCCTGTATTAACTGCGAAATCCGGACAGAGAAGATCGATCTCCTTCAAAATCTGCTTTAATACAGGAGGAAGTGGACGTGCGGGACTCGTTCCCCGATTATCCCCAAAGACGATGAAAGTAAAACTCGTCTTACCCCTACCTGCCTTAGATGCCCATATTGCAGCATCATCCGATGATACTTCGTACGCAAAAATCGAAAACGTCAAAGCTACCAGGAAGATAAAGAGTAAAAATGTTATCTTTCTCATATTACTCTGACACTAAAAATGGTGTCATTCACCTCTTTTATGTATTTAATTTCTTTACCAGAATGGGGATGAATTTCCCCACTCGGGCAAAGTGACGATCTATTGTCCTCACTATAAAAAAGGAAATCAGCATCAGTAAAGTTCCAAACAGCGTAGAATAAAGATCCTTTGAAGGCACAGGCTTGAAAATAGTATATTCTCCTATAAATATGCCTGTTAAAAAGACAATCAGGGGAAATACATAGACGATGAGAGATAATTTTGTAGTAATCCATTTGCCTTTCAACTCTATCAACACCTTATCTCCTCTATTCACATGAATGCCTTTTGGATTGGCAACCCTGATTCTTGCAGTAGAAGTATTCAAATCTGTATGAGAGGTATGCACGATCAAAGGGCATGTTTCGCTCAACTGACAGGTATCACATGCAGAATTTCTCTCTTTCTCCACCATAACTAATCCATCTTTTACATCTACTACGCTGACTATCTCTCTTAAACTATCCATGTATATAGAATCGTCCCTCATCGATATACATCTCTCATATGCGTTATACTTTCATCACCAATGATAGATATGACATCAAATCTGTATCCTTTTACTCGCAAAGTATGATTGCTGATATAGGCGTTAGCAGTTAATTCCATTTTTCTGATCTTGTCGCTATCCACTGCTTCAAAAGGATATCCCCATTTCGTATCCTTACGATATTTCACTTCGATGAAAACTAAAATCTTTTTCCGTACAGCTATTACGTCTATTTCTCCAAACCTTCGTCTGTAATTCCTGTCCAGTATTTTATATCCCTTCGATTTCAGGTATCTAACAGCTATGTCCTCAGCCTTTTTGCCCTTGCTTGACGTATTTCTTTCCATACTCTATGTCTTTGGTATATACGAAGATCAATATCTCCGCTATGGCTTTATATAACTCTTCTGGTATCTCCTCATAATAGTCCAGTTTTACCAATATGTCTATTAGTGCAGAATCTTCATATATAGGAACATCATACTCTTTCGCCACTGCAATTATTCGTTCTGCTAACTTGCCAATTCCCTTAGCTAAAACCTTCGGAGCCCTATCGCGTTCGGGGTCATAGCCAAGAGCCGCTGCTTTCTTCATATTACCCCTGTATACTCGGAACTCTTATGAAATTGCCTTCCTTATTTGGTACGTTGGCAAGAGCGTCTTCTGTTGAAAATCCCTTTTTAATTTCGTCCTTCCTCAAAATTGTCTTCGTTTCCACCACTGTATAAATGGGTTTCACTCCTTCTAAGTCAAGTTCATCTATTTTTTCAACATAAGCGAGAATGCTGTTCATATCTTCTATCATCCTTTCTTCTTCCTCTTCAGTAAGAGTTAACCTTGCCAGCATTTCAAGATGTTTTACGAGTGCTTTATCTACTTTCACTTTCCTTCTCCCTTCTGTATGAGAAAAAGACACGATATGATTACTATTATTGTTTCCTTTTCCCCGCAATTTTACCAAATATTTCTTTTGCCTTTATCCCTGTTTTTATCTTAGCGGCAGCCTTTATATTCTCCTTTTGAATGGCATCAAAAACCTCTTTTCGATAAATCCTAACAGCCCTTGGCGCCTCTATTCCTATTTTCACACTATTATCGCGTATATCGAAGATCTTAATTATGATATTATCGTTTATTATTATACTCTCATTTGTTTTTCTGGTCAAAACCAGCACTTTTTGGTTCCCCTTCGCTGCGTTGTTTTGCTCTTTTAGCTATTAATTCCTCTGAACGCTTTATTTCATCACTTACCATGTGCTTCACCCCATATTCATCGGTGGTCAATATCACCTGTTTACCTATCTTCTCATCCAGGTTCACCACTATTGGAGCCACCAAATTTATAGTAGTCCGTTCAGCTTCTTCGGGTATAACGAGCACGCAGTAGATTTCAACATTGCTTTTTCTTGTTAGATTCAAATCCAATATGTCTCCTTCAGATATATCCGCCTTGTAATCTATTCTAACCAGGAATGGTTCTATTAGGGGAAGAACACAATTCTTATCTTCAACAGATACAAGCCATTTTATAGGTTCTGTTTCTTTGGACTTGTAAACTATGAATCTGTGCAGTATTTCAAAACCGGGGATCCCCCTTGGAAAGATCATCACATCATTCTCATCGTAATATACCTTGCCCAATTTGTTTTCTATGAATCTTTCTTTCGCCTTTACGTTAGAATTTTCTGTAGGATTCAATCTTCAATAACACCTCCTATTTAATCTCCGCTCGCTATTCAGAAATTTACTTCAAAACCTGATGTTCTTTCTCTGTGCCTCTATCACTCCGCAGTGATTATTTATTCTCATCTTAAGAAATCTACCAATGTTGGCATTATCACTTTTGCTCCAACAGATAAAGCCGCTTGATAAACATTTTGCTCTTCTTTTAATTCCAACACTTTTTTAGATATATCTACATCCTGTCTTTTAGATAATAGATCAGTAAAAGCGAGTTCAACGCTCTGTCGTCTATCTTCGAATAGTTCCAATGATCTATCGATGGTACCCACTATTGCCAGTTGTTTTCTAATGTTGGCAGTAATTTCAGTGAGATTGGCAAGATCTGCTTCCCCAAGATATTCTTCGCCTGTTAGATTATCCACACCACCTTTAACATTTGCATGCTCTAAATGATTTATGATATCACTGAATACCCCCAAAATGTTGGTTCCCGTTTCCGTAACTTGATCGAGCACGTTGTTGGCTCCATCTAATATCCCCAATCCATCGCTCTTTAACAGGTCTCCCGAATCTGAAATATCGACACTTTTCCCCAGATCGACGGGGGTCATTCCATCGGGATTAGTACCAGGAATCGAGTTGGATACCTTCCTCTCTAAGAC